>NZ_JBIAGU010000022.1:0-154289 GCF_042869935.1 Kitasatospora sp. NPDC006697 | reverse complement strand
CGCGCCGGCCGCGCCGCGGGGGGGGGGCCCCCCGCCGCCCCCCCCCCCCCCCCCCCCCCCCCCCCCCCCCCCCCCCCCCCCCCCCCCCCCCCCCCCCCCCCCCCCCCGCTTCTCTATCCGGTGGCTGGTGCAGGGTTCGAACCTGCGTAGCTTGCGCGACAGATTTACAGTCTGCTCCCTTTGGCCGCTCGGGCAACCAGCCAGGATGTTTGCCTCCCGGGGCCCTGCCCCGTTCGACTGGGTAAACGATACCTGATGACGGGGGGTGCTCCGCCACTCGATTGGTCACGTGATGATCAAGGGGGCTGGTGGGGCGGCGCTGGATAGGCTGGGGGGCTGTGAAGGCCCCGCGCCGGCGGGGACAAGGCGCCGAGTCTGCAAGGAGACACAGGACAGATGGCCGACTCCAGTTTCGACATCGTCTCGAAGGTCGAGAGGATGGAGGTCGACAACGCGATCAACCAGACCTCCCGCGAGATCGCGACCCGCTACGACTTCAAGAACGTCGGGGCCACCATCGGCTGGACGGGCGACAAGATCGAGATGAAGGCGGACGGCGAGGAGCGGGTGAAGGCCATCCTCGACGTGCTGCAGGGCAAGCTGGTGGCGCGGAAGATCTCGCTCAAGGCGCTGGAGGCGGGCGAGCCCCAGCTGTCCGGCAAGGAGTACAAGATCTTCGCCACCATCAAGGAGGGCATCTCCCAGGAGAACGCCAAGAAGATCTCGAAGATCATCCGCGATGAGGGCCCCAAGGGTGTGAAGGCCCAGATCCAGGGCGAGGAGCTGCGCGTCTCCTCGAAGAGCCGGGACGACCTGCAGGCCGTGCAGGCCCTGCTCAAGGGCAAGGACCTCGACTTCGCGGTGCAGTACGTCAACTACCGCTGAGTCGGATGGGCGGGCGCGTCGGGGTGATCCCCGGCGCGCCCGCCCGTTTTGGTCGTGGCGCGATCGGTTTGGGTCGTGACCGGAGGTTTACGTTCCAGTCGAGGGCGGATTCCGAGGCGGCCGAGGGATCGGTATCGAAGGATGCGGTCCAGGGACGCCAAGCGCCGAGCCATGGAACGCCGAAGCCGCTGCTCAGCCGCAGCGAGGGACGCCACGCAGCGCCCACCGGGCGGATACGGACGGTCCGCGCCGCACCGCCCGCGGCGGGGCGCCACGCCCGGCGGGCGAACGCATGCTGGGAGTTTTCTGTGGACCTCTGGTGCAGGGTCCGCCGGGAGTGAGCGGGCTGCGGGCCACCGGGAAGTAGCTGTTGGGCGGAAGCGGGCCGACGGGCTCAGTAATTCTTAAAAATCGAGCACTAGGTTGACCCGGCTTGCCCCACCAGACAACGAAGGGGACGCCACCGGTGACCAGCCTGCTCCACTCCGTACGCGCCACCACCGACCACCCGCGCACCGCAGCCAGACCGCGGGGCCGGCTCGTGGCGGCGCTCCGCATGGGCCGGCACCTGCGCTGGCTGGCCTGGCCGACGTACTTCCTGCTGCTCTGGCACTTCACCGACGAGTACGGGCTGCCGTACGCCAACGATCTGGTGTTCTGCTGGCTGATGGGAGCGCTGGCGGCGGCCTGCCTGCACAGCGGGAGCTGGTTCGGCTGGCTGCGGGTGCTGCGCGACTGGGTGCCCGTGATGGCGGCGGTCTGGGCGTACTCGCTGCTGCGCGGGTACGGCGCGCACACGCCCTGGGCGGTGCACTGGGCGCCGCAGCTCGCCTTCGACAAGGCGGCCGGCTTCGGCCAGGTCTGGACCGTCCGGCTGCAGCACTGGCTCTACACCCCGGGCCACCCGCACTGGTACGACTACCTGTGCACGGTGGTCTACATGTCGCACTTCTTCGCGGTCTTCGTCGTCATGGCCGTGCTCTGGAAGCGGCGGCACGACCGGTTCACCCGGCTGGTGGCGCTCTACTTCGCGCTGACCATAGCCGCGTTCGCCACCTACCTGCTCTACCCGGCCGACCCGCCGTGGCTGACCGCGCAGAACGGGCACCTTCCGCAGCTCACCCGGGTGGTCTCCGACGTGCTGACCAACTCCGGGATGCCGCGAGCCGGTTCGATCTTCGAGAACGGCAGCCGGTTCGACAACGACGTGGCCGCGATGCCCTCGCTGCACGCCTCCTACCCGATGCTGCTGGCGCTCTTCTTCTGGCCGACGGCGGGCCGGCGGACCCGGGTGCTGTTGGCGCTCTATCCGCTGGCGATGGCCTTCACCCTGGTCTACGGCGCCGAGCACTTCGTGATCGACATCCTGATGGGCTGGCTCTACACGGCCGCCGTCTACTTCGGGGTGACCCGGCTGCTGGAGCGCCGGGCCGAGCGCCGGGCGGGGCGCCGGGCGACGGGGGTGGCGCGGCTGCGGCCGCTGACGGAGTAGCAGACTGGGGCCCGTGACCACTCCCGCGCGCCCCACGGCGGCCCAGCTGGCCGCCGCCCAGGACACCACCATCCCCGACGTGACCGGCCCCGGACTGCGGGTGCTGTTCTGCGGGATCAACCCGGGCCTGTGGTCCGGCGCCACCGGGCACCACTTCGCCCGGCCCGGCAACCGGTTCTGGCCGGCCCTGCACCGCTCCGGCTTCACCGACCGGCAGCTGGCCCCGCACGAGCAGGACCTGCTGCCGGGGCTGGGCCTGGGCATCACCAACGTGGTCGCCCGGGCCTCGGCCAAGGCGGACGAGCTGACCCGCGAGGAGCTGCTGGCCGGCGCGGCCGCGCTGCGCGAACGGGTGGCCAGGCTGCGGCCGCGGGCCCTGGCGGTGCTGGGGATCGGCGCCTACCGGGCCGGCTTCGGGCGGCCCAAGGCGGTGATCGGGCGGCAACCGGAGCCGCTGGGCGGCACCGAGGTCTGGGTGCTGCCGAACCCGAGCGGGCTGAACGCGCACTACTCGCTGGACGCGCTGGCCGACCGGTTCCGCGAACTGCGACTGGCCACCGAGGACTGACGCCCCGTCACTCCGCCTGCGGACGCGGCCCGGTGTACGTCGCCCGGGCCCGCATCCGCAGCGGCTCCTCGCCGTACTCCTCGACGGCGTGGGCCAGCCAGCCGGGCGTGCGGGCCACCGCGAAGACGACCTCGCCGGCGTCGGCCGGCAGCCCGGCGGTGTGCGCCAGGGCGGCCAGCGCCAGGTCGACGTTCGGCCGCGCGCCCGGCTGCCCGCCGGCCACCCGGGCCACCTCCTCGACGGCCGCGACCACCCGCTCCCCGCCGTCCAGCCGGCGCACCGCCGCCAGCAGCGCGGCGGCCCGCGGGTCCCCGTCCGGGTAGAGCCGGTGGCCCAGGCCCGGCACCGGCCGCCCGGTGCGCAGGTGCTCGCCGATCACCGGCACCGCCCCGCCGGCCAGTACCTCCCCGAGCATCCGGTGCGCCAGCGAGCTGGCGGCGCCGTGCAGCGGGCCGTCGGTGGCGCCCAGTCCGGCGGAGACCACGGCGTACGGGTGCGCCCGGGCCGAGGCCGCCACCCGGACGGCCACCGTGGAGACCGCCAGCTCGTGGTCGAGCAGCAGCACCAGCGCCCGGTCCAGGCAGGCCACTGACCCGGGGCCGGGCGCGCCGGACGCCAGCCGGCTCCACAGCCGGGCGGCCAGCGTGGCCTCGGGGCCGGGGTCGGGCGCGGTCCGCGGCAGCCCCTCGACCAGCCCGGCGACCAGCCCGGCGCCGGTGGCCAGCACCGCCTGCTCGCGCAGGTCGAAGCGGAGCGGGTCGGTGGCGGCCGCCACCGCGACGGCGACCCGCAGCCGGTCGGGCAGCCGGATGCCGGCGGGCAGCGCCTCGGCCGCGCGGTGCAGTGCGACGGCGGCCTCCGGCGGCAGCCGGAACCGCGCGCCGGGGTCGGTGCCGATCCCCCACAACCAGCCGACGGCGGCCTCGAAGCCGTACCGCTCGGCGAGCGCGACCGCGTCCCGCCCGCGGTAGTGCAGCCGGCCGCCCTCGATCAGGGTCAGCCCGGTGCGCACCTCGACCGGGTCGCCGGCCGCCGGGCGGGCGGCCGGGCGGCGGCCGCGGCGGGCGAGCTCGGCCACCTCCCGGGCGTCGAAGGTGCTGCCCTTGCCGTCCGGCGCGCGCTCGCTGCTGAGCTGGCCACGGCTGGCGTAGGCGTAGACCGTCTCGACCTTGACGCCCAGTCGGTCGGCGACCTGCTGGGTGGTCAGTCGCCCGGGGCGCTCCTCGGCCATGGGACGAGTCCTCTCGATCGCGTCGGGTGGATGCTGGCGCCAGTATTACACATTGATTTCAATCAACGTTGACAATATGGATCAATGCTCGGAGAGTTGCCCCGAGAGCACGGACGAACACCTGACCGGAGCGCCCACGAGGTGCTTCCCGAGACGGCCTCCCGAGAGGAACCACCGCCATGACCACCACCGAGATCGAGGTCCCGCGCGGCCTCAAGGGCGTCGTCGTCACCGAGACCGCGCTGAGCGACGTCCGCGGGCTGGAGGGCTTCTACCACTACCGCCAGTACTCGGCGATCGAGCTGGCCGAGCGCCGCAGCCTGGAGGACGTGTGGCACCTGATGCTGCTCGGCGAACTGCCGGACGCCGCCGCCCGCGCCGCCTTCCTGGCCCGCACCGCCCCGCTGCGCCGGCTGCCCGACGCGCTGCGCGCCGCGCTGCCCGCGCTGGCCGCCGGCACCGCCAAGGGCGGCCCGCTGGCCGCGCTCGGCGCCGCGCTCACCGTGGCCGCCGCCGACCGCGGCATCCGGCCGCTCTACGACACCGCGCCGGAGCAGCGGATCGAGGACGCGCTCTTCGCCACCGCCCTCGTGCCCACCGTGCTGACGGCGCTGCACCGGCTGCAGCACGGCGAGCAGCCGGTGGAGCCGCGCGACGACCTGGGCTACGCCGCCAACTACCTGTGGATGCTCACCGGGGAGGAGCCGGAGCCGGCGAAGGCCCGGGCCGTCGAGCAGTACCTGATCTCCACGGTGGACCACGGCTTCAACGCCTCCACCTTCACCGCCCGGGTGATCGCCTCCACCGGCGCCGACCTGGTGGCCTGCCTGGTCGGCGGCCTGGGCGCGCTCTCCGGCCCGCTGCACGGCGGCGCGCCGAGCCGGGCGCTGGACACCCTGGACGAGATCGGCACCCCGGACCGGATCGACGGCTGGATCCGGGAGCACGTGCTCTCCGGCGACCGGATCATGGGCTTCGGCCACCCGGTCTACCGCACCGAGGACCCGCGCTCGCGGATGCTGCGCGGGGTGGCCGAGTCCTTCGGCGGCGAGCTGGTGGACTTCGCCGTCGCCGTGGAGTCCCGGGTGGTGTCGCTGCTGGCCGAGCTGAAGCCGGGCCGCGAGCTGCACACCAACGTCGAGTTCTACGCCGGCGTGGTGATGCACCTGTGCGGCCTGCCGCGGGAGATGTTCACCCCCACCTTCGCGGCGGCCCGGGCGATCGGCTGGAGCGCCAACATCCTGGAGCAGGCGGCCGACTCGAAGATCATCCGTCCGGCCGCCCGCTACACCGGCCCCGCCGCCCCCCAGCCGGTGCCCGCGCCCTGAGGACCGCCAGGACTACCGCCGGCGGGCGAGGCGCTTCTCGACCCTGAGCAGTGCGGGCATCAGCCCGTAGACGACGACCGGGACGACCAGGCCGGTCATCACCAGGGTGCGCACCGCCACCGGCAGGTGTCCGAGGTAGGGGCCGAGCAGCAGGAAGGCCGCGGTGATCGTCGGGTAGACGGCGACCCAGGTGAGCAGCGCCCGGCGGTGCACGGACGGGGCTGCGGCAACGGTGGTGGCGGCGGCGGTGGTGGTCTCGAGCGTGGTCATGGCGCAGTCCTCCCGATGGCGAGCGGCTGGAGCCTCAGATCTCCAACCCGACGGTTGGATTCTGGCAGATGGCCGCGACAAAGTCCAACCGTTTGTTTGGGGATTCGGCTATCCTTGGCCCATGGCCTGGGACACCGCACGCACGCAGCAGCTCCTCCTCGACGCCGCGGTCGAGGAGTTCGCCGAATTCGGCCCCGACGGCGCCCGGATCGCCCGGATCGCCACCCGGGCGGGCGTGAACAAGGAGCGGATCTACCAGTACTTCGGCAACAAGGAGCAGTTGTTCGCCGCGGTGCTCACCTCGGAGCTGGGCAAGCTGGCGGCAGCCGTGCCGCTGGCCCCGGCACCCGGCGAGCGGCTGGACCTGGGCGACTACGCCGGCCGGGTCTTCGACTACCACTCGGCCAATCCGCACTTCTCCCGCCTGCTGGCCTGGGAGGGCCTGCAGTGCGGCAGCGGCTCCGAGGAGCCGGCCGCCGGCCCCGAGCGCACCGCGCACTACGGCGAGAAGGTCGCGGCCGTCGCCGCCGCCCAGCGGACCGGCGAGGTGGCCGGCGAGGTGGATCCGGCGCGGCTGATGTTCTCGGTGATCAGCCTGGTGAACGCGTGGTTCACCCTCCCGCAGATGGCCCGGCTGCTGCTGGCCGGCGCCACCGACCCGCGCCCGGCCGCCGACCGCGAGGCAGTGGTCACCCTGGTCGGCCGCCTGACCGCTCCCGCCTGACGGCCCCCTCAGCCCTCGGGGGAACGCAGAAGCGGCCCCGGGGTGACCCCGGGGCCGCTCACTCGCAGCCGACTCCGCTCAGCGCCCGCCGAACCGCTCGTCGGTGGAAACCACCTCGCGGCCCAGAGGCATCAGCGAGATCGGGATCATCTTCAGGTTCGCCCACCCGAACGGGATGCCGATGATCGACACGAAGAGCGGGATGCTGGTCGCGATGTGCGCCAGCGCCAGCCACCAGCCGGCGAAGACGAACCAGATCACATTTCCGACGCAGGAGGCCGCCCCGGCGTCCGGCCGCTCCACCGTGGTCCGCCCGAACGGCCAGAGCACGTAGCCGGCGATCCGGAACGACGCGATACCAAATGGGATCGTGACGATGAGGACGCAGCAGATGATTCCGGCGATCAGGTATCCGAGGGCCATCCAGATGCCGCAGAAGATCAGCCAGAGCACGTTGAGGACGAATCCGATCACCTTCATGCTTTCAGCCTGCCACGGTCCGGCCCCGGTGACCCGGTGCTCGCCGAAGTGTCAGTGCGGGGCCAGGTCGGGGACCCGGCAGCCGGTGCGGGTGATCAGGCGCCTGATCGCGCGGGCCTCGCGGTCCTCCAGCGCGGACCTGAAGGCGCCCGTCACCGGCAGGAACTGCGGGACGCCCAGCTCGGCGAGTTCGACCACGCCGGCCAGGGTCGGCAGCGGTTCGAGGCGGCGGTGGCCGAGGGCACCCGGATGGGTTCGCCGCCGTCCTCCCGGCGGGCCGCTGCCCCGCCAGGAGGGGGGCGCCGAGCTGATCGCCCAGCGCCTGACGAACGGCGAGACCGCGCACCGCCTGGTCATCTCGACCCGGACCGCCCAGGCCCATGTCGCGCGCATCCTGATCACACTGGCCGCCGGCTCCCGGACCCAGGTGGCCCTGTGGGCCGTCGGGCACCGGGAGCCGGAAGGCGGGCCCTAAGCCTGATCGAAGGTCAGCCCCCGCAGGGTGCCCGCCTCGTAGGCGGCGACGATGGCGCGGCGCTGGAGCTTGCCGCTGCTGGTGCGCTGCAGCTGGTTGGGGCGCAGGTAGTGGATGTCCCGGGGGTGGACGGTGACGCCGATGCTCTGGGCGAGGTGGTCGGCGATCCGGGCGCGGCTGCCGGGGATGTCGTCGCGGGCCTCGCGGTCCACCTCGGTGAGCACGATGATCCGGCCGTCGGTCAGCTGGGCCACCGCGCTGCGGCCCTCGCGGACGAACGGCAGCCGCTCGACGGCCTGCTCGAAGTCGGCGGCGAACAGGCTCTGCCCGTTGACCTTGATCCGGTCGCTGATCCGGCCGGTGATGAACAGCTCGCCGCCGTTGACGAAGCCGATGTCGCCGGTGGCGTAGTAGCCGTCGGGGCCGGCCAGCGGCTCGCCGCGGTCCAGGTAGCCGTCGGCCAGGCTGCCGCCGGCGAGCTCGATCTCGCCCAGCTCGTCCTCGCCGCAGATCCGGCCGTCCTCGTCGCGCAGCCGCAGGTCGAACTCCGGCAGCACCCGGCCGACCGAGATGGCGGGCAGGCCGGACGGGCCGGTGGCCTCGCGGACGCCGCCGCCGACCTCCCGGGTGGAGACCAGCAGCACCGCCTCGGCCATGCCGTAGCAGGGCATGAAGACGCCCGGGGCCAGGCCGGCCGGGGCCATCAGCTCGACGAAGGCCCGCAGGTTGGGCAGGTTGATCGGCTCGCTGCCGAGGTAGACGGAGCGGATGCCGGAGAGGTCCATGGCGGCCACCTCGTCCGGGTCCAGGTCCTGCATCATCCGCAGCGAGTAGTCGATCGCGAAGTTCGGGATCACCGTGCCGATCGCCCGCTCCCGGGCCATGTGCTCCCACCAGCCGCGGGCGTCGAACAGGAAGCTGACCGGCTCGGCCAGCATCAGGTCGCAGCCGACCGCGAAGCAGGAGAGCATCCCGCCGACCAGGCCCATGTCGTGGTAGAGCGGCAGCCAGCTGCTGACCCGCTCGTGCGGGGCCCGGCCGTCGGCCCTGGTGATCATCTCCAGGTTGGCCCGCAGCCGGTCCTGGCGGACCGGGATGCCCTTGGGGAAGGAGGTGGAGCCGGAGGAGAACTGGACGAAGGCCAGCTCCTCGCCGGCCGGCACCCGCAGCACCACGCCGGGGACCCGGGCGCCGGCCGGCGGCAGCGGCAGGCCGGGGACCGGCGGTTCGGTGGTCGCCAGGCTGGGCGTCATCAGCACCCGGGCGGCGTCGAAGTCCCGCGCGACCTTCTCCAGGAACTCCTGGTAGGGCTCGCGCTGGGTGCTCATGATCATCGGCTTGACCGAGAGCGGCACCGCGCCGATCTCCATCAGCGCCAGGAAGGCGATCACCACCTGGCTGGAGGTCTCGAACGGGAAGACCACCCGGGTGCCCGCCGCCACCCCCTCGGCGCGGAAGAACTCGGCCGCGCCGGCGACCAGTTCGGGGAAGTCCCGGTAGCCGAGGAACTCCGGCTGCTCGCCGAACTTCTCGTACAGGTACAGGCCCCGCTGCTGCGGCGACTGCTGATTGCGCTGGATGAGTTCGAGCACCGCGCCCCTCCGGTCCGTCCGTGTCGTCGTGTTCAGCTCGGGCGCGAGGCCGCGATGAAGTCCTGCAGGGTGGCCAGTGCGCGCTTCTCGGCGTCCAGGAAGGCCACCGTGACCAGGGCGTCCACCGCCAGCTTGTCCGTGCCGGGCAGCAGCACCCGCTGCCGGAACCGGGCCCGGTAGCTGATGCCGTCCTCCTCGAACTCGTCCTCGGCCGGGGATTCCAGCACGGTGGTGACCGCGACCTCGCCGCGCGGGATCTCGGCCCGGTAGTCGATCTCGATCCGGGCGACCACGGCGATCACCGAGTCGCGGGAGAGCAGACCCTGCTGCTCCAGCCAGTGCCAGCGGCCGCTCTCCAGGTACTCCAGGGCGACCGAGTTGTTCACGTGCCCCAGGACGTCGAGGTCGTTGGGACGGACCGGCAGGGTGAGCCGGGTCTCGCCGTAGTGCATGACGGATCCCCCGTGGGAAGGTGCCGGGCGGGCGCCGGGCGCCGCCGCCCCGGCCGAGCTGACCAGGACGGTGGCGGAGGCGAAGCCGCCGCTGTGCGAGATCGAGAGGTGCACGGACAGGTCCTGACGGGCCAGCAGCTCCGCCAGCGCGCCGTGCGCGCGGAACGAGGGCGCGCCGTGGCGGTCGTGGACCAGTTCGGCATCCGTCCAGAACCAGGTCCCGGCCGCACGCGGCAGCGCCTTGAAGAGAGCCTCCTTGGCGGCGAAGGCGCCGGCCAGGCTCTGCGACGGCTGCCGCGCCGAGTCGATCCGGCGCAGCTCCGCCGCGGTGAAGAAGACCCCGGGCTCGCGCAGCCCGGTGGCGGCCTCGACCTCGCGGACCTGCTGGAGGTCGTGGCCCAGTCCGATCATCGGTCCGGCCCGGTCACGAGTCGAAGCCCGGTCACGAGTCGGGGCCCGGTCACGAGTCGAGGAGGTCCATCCACATGTCCTCGACCTCGTCCCGGCTCTTCACCTCGATGCCGGTGATCTTCTTGAGCGCGCTGCAGACCAGCTGCTCCTTCTTCTCCATCATCCCGACCTGGAAGCCGGTCTCCCCGGTCTCCAGGTGGTCCCACCAGTTGACGTGGGTGCCGCGGTCCTCGCGCTGGTCGCGGTTGCTGCCGCCGAGCTCGCCGTCCTCCCGCAGGAAGAGGTGGGCCACCGCGAAGGCGTCCTTGGCGTGGTACTCGCCGCTGTCGATCAGCGCCTTGGCGAAGGCGATGAAGTAGTTGCGGTGCTGGATCTCGTCGGCCGCGACCTGCTTGAAGATCTTCCTCAGGCCCTCGTCCTTGATCGCGTGCTGGCACTCGCCGTAGTTGACGGCGGCGGTGATCTCGGAGATCGCCAGCAGCATCAGGGTGCGCAGCATGTCGTCGTCGGGGAAGACCTGGCGGAACTCGATGAAGGTCTCGTCCGTGATCGGCTCCATTCCGGTGACCTCGGCCAGCCGGTTGAAGACGGTCTCGTGGTGGGCCTCTTCCTCGTTCCAGTACCGGCTCCAGGTACCGCAGGCCTGCATCACCGAGGCGAGCGCCGGGTTGGTCTCCTGCCAGCGGCGGCACTCGGCCTCGGCCTGCCGCTCCAGCCGGTCGGCGCCGGGCTTGGTGGTCAGCTCGGCCCGGCCGGCGTTCCAGACCAGCACCCGGTCCAGCTCGGTGAGGCTCTCCAGGTCGACCGCGGAGAGCATCTCGACGACGCTCCAGCGGCGCGACTCGTGCAGCCGGTGCTGCTCCCAGGTGACGTCCACCAGGGACATCCCGCGCTCGGTCAGCGCGTCCCAGAGGTCGGTCAGGATGGCCGGCTGGCCCTCGCCCGCGAGGGCGGCCGGGCGCTCGGTCTCGGCGATGGTCATGCCGCGGCCTCCTGCTTCTCGAATTCCTCCAGGAATGCCTTCAGCACGATCGAGACCGGCGTGTCCAGCGGGAGGGCGGGCAGCCGGACCCGGACGCCGTACTCCTTGCGCACGGAGTTCGCGGTGCGCGCGAACGCCTCCATCAAGTCGATGCTGTTGGTCATTTGCGGACTGCGGCTGATCACCACCGCCATAGTCACGTCTTCGACGAATACTTGCTCATCAGACAGTCCCGCGAACTCGACGAACTTCTGCCGAATGTAGGACTCCACCCCAGGCGTCACCATGGCGAGAAGCGTACATGCCCACTCTCGCCGCGCCAAGTATCCATTGTCACACGCATCTTGACGGAGCAACCGATTCCAGGCGAGTTCATGGCGAGTTTACTCGAATCCCGGATCCGAGGGGCGTCGCATGTGCTAGTGACTCGCCCGCCACGGCTCCCGGGAAAATATCTGTGAGGAACCCGGCTATTTCGCGGGACGGCCTTCTTCGGTATCCGGTGTCCGGTATTCAGGGAGTGGATGATGCGGCACCACCGCGGCCGGGCAGTGCCACCGAGACCAGAACGGCCACCGCCGCCGCGAAGCAGATCGCCAGCACCCAGGTGTCCCGGGCACCGTGCAGCAGGTTCCGGCCGGCCGAGCTCACGATGGAGACCGCCAGCGCCGTGCCCAGCACCGCGCCGAGCTGCCGGAAGGCGGCGTTGGCGGCGCTCGCGGTGGCCAGCCGCTCCGGCTCCACCCCCGCCATCGCCACGTTGCCGAGCACCGGCCAGACCAGCCCCGCCCCGAGCCCCATCACCGCGGCCCCGGGCAGCCAGTGCGCCAGGAAGTCCGGTGGTCGCCCGCCGCCCCAGGAGAGCAGCAGGGTGCCCGCGCAGTAGACCAGGCAGCCGGCCACCACCGTCACCCGGTCGCCCAGCCGCTCGGCCACCCGGACCGCCGGGCGGGCCACCAGCGCGGTGGCGATCGGCGGCGGGGTGGTGGCCAGGCCCGCGGTGAGCAGGCTCCAGTGCCAGGCGTTGTTCAGGAAGAGGATGTTGTTGAGGATCACCGCGTAGAAGGTGACCGCGAAGAGCATCGAGCCCAGGTTGCCGGCCAGCGCGCTGCGCGAGCGCAGCAGGTCCAGCGCCACCACGGGCGCCGGGTGCTTGGCGCTCAGCCGCAGCACCACCGCGACCAGCAGCGCCCCGGCGGCCAGGCAGCCCACCGTGCGGCCGCTGCTCCAGGCCCAGTCGTGGCCCTTGACCAGGCCGAGCGCCAGCAGGCCCAGCCCGGCGGCCAGCAGCGCCGTGCCCAGCAGGTCGGGGCGCGGTCCGCCGCGGTCGCGCTGCTCGCTCAGCCGGCGGGAGGCCCGGACGGCCAGCGCGCCGATCGGCAGGTTGACCCAGAAGACGGCCCGCCAGCTCCAGTGCTCGGTGAGCAGCCCGCCCAGGCCCGGGCCGATGCCGGCGGCCAGCGCGGCCGCCGCGCCCCAGATGGTGATCGCCACCATCCGCCGGGCCATCGGGAACATCGGCATCAGCAGCGCCAGCGAGGTGGGCACCAGGACGGCCGCGCCGACCGCCTGCACCAGCCGGGCGGCGATCAGCAGCTCCACCGAGCCGGCCGCCCCGCAGACCGCCGAGGCGGCGGTGAAGACCACCAGGCCCAGCACGAAGGAGCGCCGGCAGCCCAGCCGGTCGGCGGCTCGCCCGGCCGGCATCAGCAGCGCGGCGATCACCACGTTGTAGCCGTTCAGCACCCAGGACAGGGTGGGCAGGTCGGAGCCGTGGAACCGGCGCTCGATGCCGGGGAAGGCGACGTTCACGATGGTGCTGTCCAGGAAGGCCATGAAGGCGCCCAGGCAGCAGAGCAGCACCAGCGCCGTCGAGGGGCCGGCGCTCCGCTCGGCCCGGTCCGCGGCCGGGCGCTCGGCGTCGGCGACCGGTAACTCGGCCATCCGCTTCCCTTCACTGAGTGGGCCGCGATCGCGGGATATCCGGAGAAGCCCTCCCCCACCGCCGGCGAACTGTGCGGCGCAGGCGAACCAACCCGCTCCGGCCCGTTTGCCACGGCCGCCGGCCAAGGCAGCTCCGGTGACCCCGTGCGCCCCCTCGGCAGCCGTCAACTCGCCCAACAATGGCTGTGGTTACCCGTGAGTGTCAATGGCACCAGGGGCCCGTTGACGGTGGCGCAGAGTTGCTGCAGGATTGCACCCGGTGCTCGCCGTGCGGGGTGAATCCACCGGCCGTGCGCGAATGGTCCGGGCTGATCCGGCGGGCCCGCCGCTCCGCAGCGCCGTCACTCGTGCAGCGGACATAGGCTGGGCCCTGTCCCACCGCCTGCCCGCCGTCCGGAGGGCCGAATGACCCGCCGCCGCCCCGTGTACCACCCGACCGCGGACGAACTGCTGACCGAGCTCGGCCGGCTCACCGCGCAGGCGCTGGAGCAGGCCGAGCTGCAGCAGGCCCGGGTGGAGCTGGCCGAGGCGCTGCAGCGCGAGCTGCTGCCCTCCGCGCTGCCGCAGCTGCCCGGACTGCGCACCGCCGCCCGGTACGCGCCGGCCCGGCACGGCCTGAGCGTGGGCGGCGACTGGTACGACGGGTTCCCGCTGCCGGACGGCTCGCTCGCCTTCTCGCTCGGCGACGTGCAGGGGCACGACGTGGAGGCGGCCGCCTTCATGGGCCAGGTGCGGGTGGGCCTGCGGGCGGTGGCCACCAGCACGGCCGATCCCGGCGAGGTGCTGAGCCGGGCCAACGAGCTGCTGCTCTCGCTGGACAGCCGGCTCTTCGCCACCTGCAGCTTCCTGCGCTACGACCCGGCCACCAGGGAGCTGGCGCACGCCCGGGCCGGCCACGTGCCGCCGGTCTGGGCCACCGCCGACGGCTGCTGGGGCCACTGCGCGGACGACGGCGGGCTGCCGCTCGGCGTGCTGGCCGGCGAGCGCTACCCGGTCACCCGCCGCCGGCTCTCCGGCACCGGCGCCTTCGTGCTGGTCACCGACGGGGTGATCGAGGGTCCGGCGTTCCCGATCGAGGCCGGCCTGGCGCAGGTGGCGGCCGTGGTGCGGGAGCGGGTCACGGCCGATCCGGGCGAGCTGGCCGGCGAGGTGCTGCGGGTCGCCGACCTGACCGGGCACACCGATGACGCGGCCGTCCTGGTGCTGCGGCACGACGAGTGAGCGGCCGGTGCTGCGTGTCTCCCCCTGGTCGGCGGCCCGGACGTAGTGTGATGGCGGGGTGCCGCCCAACGCAGTGCCGCCAGCCCCCGTACCACCGGCCACCTCCCCGTTCCGGGATCCCCGCCGCCTGGCCGCGACCGCGCTGCGCCTGCTGGCGATCACCGCGGCCTACTACGCCTCCGGCCGACTGGGGCTGTTGGAGCAGTTGGTCATCGGCGGCGCCAAGGTCACCCCGCTCTGGCCGCCCACCGGGGTGGCGCTGACCGGGCTGCTGCTCTTCGGGCTGGGCGTCTGGCCGGCCGTGGCGCTGGGCGCGCTGCTGGTGATCGGCTCGCTCGGGCCGATCCACCTGGCCTCGCTGGGCATCGTCGCGGGCAACACGCTGGCCCCGGTGGCGGCCTGCCTGATACTGCGCCGGGTGGGCTTCCGGGTGGAGCTGGACCGGCTGCGGGACGGGCTGGCGCTGGTCTTCCTGGGCGCGCTGGCCGGGATGCTGATCAGCTCCACCATCGGCACCGCGGTGCTGGCGCTGGACGGATCGCTGCCCTGGGGCGGGTTCTGGTCCACCTGGTCGGCCTGGTGGGCCGGGGACGCGATGGGCGTGCTGGTGATCACCCCGCTGCTGCTGGCGCTGCGCACCATCCGGTTCCCGCTGGAGGCCGGGCCGCTCGACTGGATCGAGCCGGCCCTGCTGCTGCTCGGCACGGTGGCCGTCACCCTGCTGGCCACCTCGACCACGCTGAGCCTGCTCTTCCTGGTCTTCCCGCTGCTGATCTGGGCCGCGCTGCGCTACCAGCTGCTGGGCGCGGCGCCCTGCGCCTTCGTGATCTCGGTGATCAGCGTCGCCGCGGCCACCCACCGGTCCGGGCCGTTCTCCCGGCACGGTGTGGTGGCCGACATGGTGCTGCTGCAGGCGCTGAACGGCTGCGCGGCGCTGACCGGGCTGCTGCTGGCCGCGCTGATCGCCGAGCAGCGCAACACCTACCAGCGGATCGAGCAGGCCTGCGTGCAGCTCAGCGAGGTGGTGGCCCGGCTGGCTCCGGGCCAGGCCGCCACCCGCTGGCTGCCGCCGGACGAGGACGGCCGGCCCTGAGGGTCAGTCCCGGTCGCCGCCGCCGAGCAGGATCGGGTTGGTGAGCGCCGCCATCGGGCCCCAGGGCAGCGCGGCTCCCATGGTGTTGCCCTTGCCGGGGGTGCCGTCGGCCAGCGGGTGGCGGACTTCCGCCCGCACGTAGGTCGCCAGCGAGGCGGTGGTCCGCCAGACCACGGTGCCGGCGCCGCTCGCGGGCAGCGACTCCTGGTGCAGCTGCCCCTCGTCGGTGAGGAACCGGACGGTGCCGTTCGGCACCCCGGCGACGGTCAGGCTGACGTCCACCGGCGCGTCCTGCGCCACCGCCAGCCGCTCGCCGATGCCCGCCCGCCGGCCCTGGCCGGTGGCGCTGAGGTCCAGCTGTACCGCGGCGGACTCGGCCAGCCAGCTGCGGCCGGCCTTCAGCGCGGCGAGCACGGCGTCCCGGGTCAGGTCGTCGGCCAGCACCACGTTGTGCGGCGAGCCGATCACCTGCGGGACGCTGTGCGCGTCGCTGTTGCCCATCGCGGGCAGCCAGGGGCGGCCGGCCCGCAGGTCCTCGGCCAGGTGCGAGTCCCAGGCGTCCACCGCCGACTCGTCGTCATAGGTCCACGGGCCGTTCCACACCTCGACCAGGTCGGCGCCCTGGTAGCCGTACTTCCACTGGCAGGCGACGTAGGGGCAGTAGGGGTGGGCCGGCACCACCAGGCCGCCGGAGTGGTGCACCTGGCGGGCGAAGCCGGGGTAGGCGTTGTCCCGGGCCCGGTAGCGCCAGTCCACCCACTCGCCGGGGTGCAGGCCGAGCGCCAGCCAGTGGCCGTTGCGGGTGGTGACCTCCTCGCCGGTGATGATCAGCAGGTCGGGGCCGGCCAGCGGGCCCCAGACGCCGTGCGAGGCGGAGGTGTTGTGGTCGGTGGTCACCATGAAGTCCAGCCCGGCGGCCCGGGCGCCGGCCGCCACCTCCTCGGGCAGCCGACGGCCGTCCGAGTAGACGGTGTGCAGGTGGCAGTCGCCGCGGTACCAGGCCCGGCCGCGGCCGGCGGCGCGCAGCGGCGGGTACTGCGGGACGAAGGCCGGCAGGTCCTCGCCGAAGGTCAGGGTCACCTCGACCTGGTAGTCCAGCCCCTGCGGGGCGACCTGGTAGGGGCCCAGCACCACGTGCCAGGTGCCCGCGTTCACCGGCCCTGGCAGGTAGCCGGGGGTGGCCTGGTCGGTGCTGATCGCGAAGGAGGTCCGGAAGCCGCCGGACCAGCCGCGGAAGCCCTTGCCGCCCAGGTCGGTGCCGCGCTCGTCGAAGACGCCGATGTCGCAGGAGTTGCCGGGGGTGCCGGCCGGCACGGCGGGCCGGTCGTAGCTGTAGGAGACGGCGATCTCCCGCACACCCCGGGGCACCTCGACCGGCAGGTAGACGAAATCGGCGGCGCCGGTGTCCAGGTGGCCGGTGACGGTCCGCGTGGTGCTGCCGCCGGCCGGGGTGCCGGCCGCGGCGGCGAAGCTCAGCGGCGCCAGGCTCAGTGCCGTGGCCGCGCCGGCCACCAGCCCGGTGCGCAGCAGGGTCCGGCGGTCCGGCTGGGCGTGCTCACAGGTCTCGCTCGCGCACACGGTGGTTCCTCCGCAGCTACTGACGACGGTCGGTCAGAGCTGTGCCTTCCCCCGGTGGTGAACGAACCGGGTGCGGCGGGCGGACGGGACGGGGCCGCCGGGTGAGGGTTCAGCGGGCCGGCTCGATCAGCGCCTCCAGGCCGGCGGCGGCCTTGCTCGGGACGAACTCGGCCACCTCGTACTCGGCCGCGCCCGCCCGTCCGAACGGGTCGCCGGCCAGCACCGCGTCCAGCGCGGCCCGGTCGGCGGCGCGGGCCAGCACCACCCCGCCGGTGCGCGGCACCAGCCGGCCGGATGCCAGCAGGGTGCCGTCGGCGTAGTGCCGCTCCAGCCACTCGACGTGGGCCGGCAGCAGCTCGTCGATGGTCTCGAGCGGAGCGGTGTAGCGGAGGGTGACGACGAACACGGGTTCTCCTGCGGCCTCTCGGAGCGGCTTCAGCGCCCGGCCATCCGCTCCAGCCGGGCGATCCGCTCCCCCATCGGCGGGTGGGTGGAGAAGAGCCGGGCGCCGGTCTCGCCCGGACGGAACGGGCTGGCGATCATCATATGACTGGCCGTCTGGATCTGGGGCTCGGGCGGCAGCGGAAGCCGCTGGGTGCCGGTCTCCAGCTTGCGCAGGGCGCTGGCCAGCGCCAGCGGGTCCCCGGTGATCCGGGCGCCGTCGGCGTCCGCCTGGTACTCGCGGGAGCGGCTGACGGCCAGTTGGATCAGGGTGGCGGCGAGCGGACCCAGGATCATGATGGCGAGCATGCCGAGGAGCCCGGGCCCGTCGTCGTCCTCGTCGCGGCCGAACGGGATCAGCCAGGCGAAGTTCACCAGGAACATGATCACCGAGGCCAGCGCTCCGGCCACCGACGAGATCAGGATGTCGCGGTTGTAGACGTGGCTGAGTTCGTGGCCGATCACCCCGCGCAGCTCGCGCTCGTCCAGCAGCCGCAGGATGCCGTCGGTGCAGCAGACCGCCGCGTTGCGCGGGTTGCGGCCGGTGGCGAAGGCGTTCGGGGCGGGGGTCGGCGAGATGTAGAGCCGGGGCATCGGCTGCCGGGCCGAGGTGGAGAGCTCCCGGACGATCCGGTAGAGCCCGGGCGCCTCGATCTCGCTCACCGGGCGGGCCCGCATCGCCCGCAGCGCCATCTTGTCGCTGTTCCAGTAGGCGTAGCCGTTGGTGGCCAGCGCCACCACCAGTCCGATCAGCAGCCCGGTGCGGCCGAAGAAGCTGCCGATCAGGATGATCAGGGCCGACAGCACGCCGAGTAGGACGGCGGTTCTCAGTCCGTTGTGCTGGCGGTGCACGGCAGCCCCTCCAAGTGGTGCGCGATAGCGGGAGGCCCAGTCGGTTCTCATCCCTCGGTCACCTGGACAACGGAGGGAGTCGGGGCCCTGGTTCCCTTCCTCGCACGTTGGAGCGGGTGGCGCAGCTCAGAACAGCGAGCCGGAGACCACTTGGAGTACCAGCTGCGGGGCCGCCGAGAGCACCACGGCGGCGCTCGCGGCCAGGCCCAGGGTGGCGGCCAGCGGGCCCGGGGCGCGGACCGGCTCACCGGCCGGCTCCCCGGCGGTCTCCTCGGCGGGCTGGAAGAGCAGCGCCGTCCAGCGCAGGTAGTAGGCCAGCGCGATCACCACGTTGACCGCCATGACCACCGCCAGCCAGCCGAGGCCCGCGTCCAGCGCCGCCCGGAAGACCACCACCTTGCCGAACAGGCCCACCACGCCCGGCGGCAGCCCGGCCAGGCAGAGCAGGAAGAAGGCCATCGCCAGGGCCGCCCAGCGGTTGCCGGCGAACAGGCCGCGGTAGTCCGCCAGCCGGTTGGCCGGCCGGCCGCGGCCGACCAGCGCGGCCACCCCGAAGGCGCCCAGGTTGACCAGGCCGTAGATCAGCGCGTAGGCGACGGTGGCGCCCAGCGGGTGGGCGCTGCCCGCGTAGCCCGCGGCGGCCAGCGGCACCAGCAGGTAGCCGGCCTGCGCCACCGAGGACCAGGCCAGCAGCCGGACCGCGCCCTGCGCCGAGTCGGCCCGCTGGCGCAGCGCCGCGGTGTTGCCGGCCGTCATGGTGACCGCCGCCAGCACCGCCAGCAGCAGGCCCCAGGTGTGGCCGTAGGGCTGCAGGCCGATGCTGGTCACCAGCGCCAGCCCGGCGAAGCCGGCCGCCTTGCCGACCACCGAGAGGTAGCCGGCCACCGGCAGCGGCGCGCCCGCGTAGGTGTCCGGCACCCAGAAGTGGAACGGCACGGCCGCCACCTTGAAGGCGAAGCCGACCAGCGCCAGCATCCCGCCCGCCTCGGCCAGCGGCTTCAGCTGCCCGGGCACGCTCTGCAGCCCGTGCGCGATCGCGCTCAGCTGCAGCGAGCCGGTGGCCGCGTAGAGGAAGCCGATGCCGAGCAGCATCACGGCGGTGGCGACCACCGAGGAGAGGAAGAACTTCAGCGCCGCCTCGCCGCCGCGCGCGTCCCGCTTCAGCGCGACCAGCGCGAAGGAGGGCAGCGAGACCACCTCCAGCGCCACCACCAGGGTGGCCAGGTCCCGGGCCGCGGGCAGCAGGGCGGCCCCGGCGGCGCTGCTGAGCAGCAGGAACCAGTACTCGCCGGCCGGCAGCCGGTCGTCCTCGACGGTGGCCAGCGAGAGCAGGGCGGCGATCAGCGCGCCGCCCAGCGCCAGCAGCTGGAAGACCAGCGCGAAGTGGTCCGCGGTGTAGGAGCAGCCGTCCGGCAGGCAGAAGGTGGACCTGGTCCGGCCGGTCAGCGGCAGCAGCGCGGCCAGCGCGCCGAGCAGGCCGAGCGCACTGAGCGGGCCGAGCAGCCGCTTGCGCGCCTCGGGCAGCAGCAGGTCGGCCAGCAGCACCACCAGCGCGGTGCACGCGGTGATCAGCGGCGGGGCGATCGCCGCCCAGTCCACCGACTGGATCAGCGAGCCGGCGTTGGGCACGGCGAGGTTCATCAGGTGAAGACCCATCAGCTGAGCGGACATCGGATCAGCCCACCGCCAGCAGCTGCTTGACCACCGGGTCGGAGAGGGTGAGCAGCAGGGCCGGCCAGAGCCCGGCGACCAGGGTGAGCGCGGCCAGCGGGGTCCAGCTGACCGCCTCGTAGCCGCGCAGTTCGGCGGGCTGGGCCACGGCGGGCTGGGCCGGGTCGCCCATGCAGACCCTGCGCACCACCACCAGCAGGTAGGCGGCGGTCAGCAGGGTGCCCAGGCCGGCCAGCGCCATGTAGGTGAGGAAGGCCGGGCGGGACAGGCCGGCGCCCGGGTGGAAGGCGCCGAACATCGCCAGCAGCTCGCCCCAGAAGCCGGCCAGGCCGGGCAGGCCCAGGCTGGCCACCGCGGCGAAGGCCAGCAGGGCGCCCAGCCGGGGGGCGCGCCCGTAGAGCGCCGCGCCGCCCGAGAAGGTGTCGGCACCGGCAAGGGTGTCCAGGTCCGCCGTCTTGTAACGGTCCTTGAGCGAGCCGACGAGGAAGAAGAGAAGGCCGGTGATCAGACCGTGGGCGATGTTGGCGAAGAGCGCGCCGTTGATGCCCACCGGGGTGAGGGAGGCGATGCCCAGCAGGACGAAGCCCATGTGGCCCACCGAGGAGTAGGCGATCAGGCGCTTGAGGTCGCCGCCGCGCCCCGGGCGGGCCAGCGAGAGGCAGGCCAGCGAGCCGTAGACGATGCCGACGGCGCCCAGCGCCCCCAGGTACGGGGCGAAGGTCGAGGTGCCGTCCGGAACGATCGGGATGAGGACCCGGACCATGCCGTAGGTGCCCATCTTCAGCAGCACACCGGCCAGCAGCACCGAGCCGACCGTCGGCGCCGAGGTGTGGGCGTCCGGCAGCCAGCTGTGCAGCGGCCAGGCGGGGGCCTTGACCGCCAGGCCCAGACCGATCGCCAGCGCGGCGAGCACCTGGGTGGAGTGCGAGAGGCCCTGGCCGTGGGCGGCGGCCAGCGCCGTCATGTCGAAGGTGCCCGCCTTCAGCCCGATCAGCAGGAACCCGAGCAGCATCACCGCGGAGCCGAGCAGCGTGTAGAGGATGAACCGGTTGGCCGAGGCCGTCCGGGCACCGCTGCCCCAGCGCGCGATCAGGAAGTACATCGGGATCAGCACGATCTCGAAGGCCAGAAAGAACAGGAGCAGGTCCAGCACCAGGAAGGTGGCCAGCATGCCCGTCTCGAGCAGCAGGAAGAGCCCGGTGAAGGAGACCGCCGAGGGGGTGCCCTCGCCGGTCGGCCGCCGCTTGGTGGAGTACACCGCGCACAGGAAGGTCAGCAGCGCGGTGAGCACCACCAGCGGCAGCGAGACGCCGTCCACCCCGAGGTGGAAGCGGACGTCGATCGCCGGGATCCAGCGCAGGTCGGTGACGCCCTGCATCCGGCCCGGGTGGGCGTGGTCGAAGGCGGCCGCCAGGGCGACGGCCAGCGCCAGCACCAGGCCGCTGACCACGGCGTTGAAGGTCAGCGCGCGGCGCTCCCGGGTCGCCTCGTCGGGCCCGAAGACGGCGGCCGGGGCCAGCGTGGCGGCGGCGCCCAGCAGCGGCAGCAGCAGGAGCGCGATGAGGAGTGCGGTCATCGGGGACTCCCCGGGTCGGAGGACGAGCGGCGCGGCGCCGGCGCGGTCATGCGCCCACCGCCACGAAGACCGCGATCAGTACCACGGCGGCCAGCAGGGCGCTCAGGTAGGTCTGGGCGTTGCCGGTCTGGCTGCGCCGGACCGCCCAGCCGAGCAGCCGGGCCGCGCCGCCGGAGCCCTGCACGTAGGTCTCCACCACCTCGCGGTCCAGGAACCGGACCAGCTCGGCGGCGGCCACCGTCGGGCGGACGAAGAGCCGGTGGTAGAGCCGGTCCACGAAGAAACCGTGCTGCGCGGCGCGGAACAGCGGGCCCAGCAGCAGCCGGCCCGGGTCGGCGACGGCCGGCGCGGGCTGCGGCCGGGGCGTGCCCAGGCTCTCGGCCGCGGGGGCGACGCCCTGCTCCGGCACCATCTCGGCCCGGGACCGCGCCGTCCGCCAGGCGGCCCAGCAGATCAGCCCGCCGGCCACGGCCAGGCCGGTGCCGACCACGGCGGTGGCGAGCGAGGGGCTGAGCGAGCCGCCGTCCAGCAGCTTGGGCAGCCACTGCGGGCGCACCCCGGCCACGCCGAAGCCGAGCGCCGGCACCGCCAGCACCCAGAGCGGCCAGCGCATCGCGGCGGGCTCGGCGTGCGCGGGGTCGGCCTCGTCCAGCTCCTTGGAGTAGGGCGCGCCGGGCTCGGGGCCGGTGGCGGCCGGGGCGGGAGCCCGGTCCGCCCGGCCGGGGAAGGCGAGCAGCCAGAGCCGGGTGGCGTAGGCGGCGGTGAGCAGCGCGGTCAGCCCGGCGGCGATCAGGACGATCCAGCCGGCCGCGCAGGGCACCGCGTCGGCCGGGCCGACGCCGTTGGTCAGCGCCTCGCCGTTGACGGCGTGCTCGGCGGCGGTGAAGACCGACTCCTTGCTGAAGAAGCCGGCGAACGGCGGCAGGCCGACCAGCGCCGCCAGGCCGATGCCGAGCGTCCAGCGGGCGTCCGGCACCCGGTCGCGCAGCCCGGGCAGCCGGGACATCGCGGAGAGCGAGTTGGTGTGGGCGGCGTGGATCAGCACGCCGGCCGAGAGGAAGAGCAGCGCCTTGAAGGCGCCGTGGCTGACCAGGTGGAAGACGGCGGCCTCGCGGTCGCCGCTGGCCAGCGCGCCGGCCATGTAGCCGAGCTGGCCGACGGTGGAGTAGGCGAGCACCCGCTTGATGTCGTCCTGGGCCAGCGCGCAGAGCGCCGAGCCGATCATGGTGACGGCCGCCAGTACCGCGAGCACCACCAGGGCCGCGCCGGACAGCAGGAAGACCGGCAGCAGCCGGGCCACCAGGTAGATGCCGGCCGCGACCATGGTGGCGGCGTGGATCAGCGCGGAGACCGGGGTCGGGCCGGCCATCGCGTCCGGCAGCCAGGTGTGCAGCGGGAACTGGGCGCTCTTGCCGGCCACGCCGGCCAGCAGCAGCAGGGCGGTCAGCGTCGGGTGCTGCAGCTGCCCGTGCGCGGCCGCGCTCAGCACGCCGGAGATCCGGAAGGTGTGCGCGTCCCCGGCCAGCAGGAAGATGCCGAACAGGAAGGGCACGTCGCCCAGCTTGGTGACCAGGAAGGCCTTGAGCGAGGCGGAGCGGGCGTCCGCGGTCTCCCAGTGGTGCCCGATCAGGAAGTAGGAGCAGAGGCCCATCACCTCCCAGCCGGCCAGCAGCACGATCAGGTCGCCCGAGTAGACCACCAGGAACATCGCGGCGGTGAAGAGCGAGACCAGGGCCGCGTAGGACGGGTAGCGCGGGTCCGCCTTGAGGTAGGCGGTGGAGTAGACCTGCACGCAGGTGGCGACCAGGCCGACCAGCACGGTCAGCACCGAGGTGTAGCCGTCCAGGTGCAGCGCGAGCGAGATGTCCGGGCCGCCGGTCGGGGTCAGCCGGGTGGCCGCGTCCAGGGACCGGCCGGTGCCCAGCTGCAGGGCGGCGACCAGCGCCAGCACCCCGGCCGCCAGCACCGGCAGCACGGCCAGCGGGCGGGTCCAGCCGGGCGCCCGGCGGCCGGTGGCGAAGGTGGCGGCGGCGCCGAGCGCGGGCAGCGCCGGGACGAGCGCGGGGAGAGCGGTGTTCACGAGACGGGCTTCCCCTTCGACACGTCCGACAGGATCGGCCCGGCGCCGTCCGCGGCCCCCGCCTGGGCCGGCACCTCGGCGGCGCGGTCGCCGAGCGCGGTCAGCCGGTCCACGTCGGAGGAGCCCCGGGTGCGGTAGACCAGCAGCACGATGGCCAGGCCCAGGCCGATCTCGGCGGCGGCCACGGTGATGGTGAAGAGGGTGAGCGCCTGCCCGGCGTGCAGCGCGTCGCGCAGCCAGGCGTCGAAGGCGATCAGGTTGAGGTTGACGGCGTTGAGCATCAGCTCGACCGACATCAGCAGCAGCACGGTGTTGCGGCGGGCGAGCACGCCGTAGACGCCGATGGCGAAGAGCAGCGCGGCGAGGACGGCCGGGTAGGCGAGGTGCATCGGGGGTCAGCGCTCCTGCCGGGTCGGGGCCGCGGGCGGCACCTTCGCGGTGCCGGTGCGGGCGGTGCGCAGCCGGCCGGCCCGCGGCTTGGCGCCGCCGCCGGTGCGGGAGATCACGATGGCGCCGACCAGGGCGGCCAGCAGCAGCACCGACAGGGCCTCGAAGGGCAGCACCCAGTAGCGGAAGAGCGAGGCGCCGACGGCCGCGGTGGAGCCGCCGCCCGCGCCCAGGTCGATCCAGGAGGTGCGGAAGGCGTCCGCCACCAGGGTCACCAGGGTGGCCGCGGTGGCCAGCGCCACCCCGAGGGCCACCCAGCGGTTGCCGGAGTCGGCGTCCGGCGAGCGGCCGATCGGCGCCTTGGTGAGCATCAGGCCGAAGAGCACCAGCACCACCACCGAGCCGAGGTAGATCAGCACCTGCACCCAGGCCACGAACTCGGCCGTGAGCAGCAGGAACTCCACGGCCAGGCCGCCGAGCGCGACCACCAGCCAGAGCGCGGCGTGCACCAGCTGGCGGGTGGTCACGGTGAGCACCGCGGCGCCGAGCACGGCCAGGCCGACCAGCACGAAGACGATCTCCACCCCGGTCGGGGAGAGGAAGCCGTGCGGCGCGGGCGCGAGCGGGCCGGCCGCCGCCAGCAGCTGACGGGCGGTCACGAGGCATCACCGGCCGCGGCGGCCGCCTTCTGCGCGGCCTTCTGGGCGGCCGCGATCTCCTTGGGCTCCTCGGCCGCCGGGTCCAGGGCGGGCGGGGCGGGCACCGTCCACATCCACTCGCGCAGCTTCTCGCGCTCGTGGGTCAGCTCGTGGATGTCCGTCTCGGCGTACTCGAACTCGGGCGACCAGAAGAGCGCGTCGAAGGGGCAGACCTCGATGCAGATCCCGCAGTACATGCAGAGCGAGAAGTCGATCGCGAACCGGTCCAGCACGTTGCGGGTGCGGGCCCGGGCGTTCGGGTCGGCCGCCGGCAGGGTCTCCTTGTGCGAGTCGATGTAGATGCACCAGTCCGGGCACTCGCGGGCGCAGAGCATGCAGACCGTGCAGTTCTCCTCCAGCAGGCCGATCACCCCGCGACTGCGCGGCGGCAGCAGCGGCTGGGTGTCCGGGTACTGCGCGGTGACTGTCTTGCGGGTCATCGTCCGCAGGGTGACGGCGAGGCCCTTGGCCAGGCCGGAGCCGGGGAGGTTCACTGGGTGATCGCCACCTTGATGATGCCGGTCAGGGCGAGCTGGAGGAGCGCGAGCGGGATCAGCACGGTCCAGGCGAACTTCATCAGCTGGTCCTCGCGCAGCCGGGGGAAGGTGACCCGGGCCCAGATCACCAGGAAGGCGAGCGCGAAGGTCTTCAGCAGGGTCCAGAGCCAGCCGAGGCTGTCCGGCAGCGGGCCGTGCCAGCCGCCCAGGAAGAGCACCGCCGTCAGCGCGGAGAGCACCAGGATGCCCGCGTACTCGGAGAGCAGGAAGAACGCGAACCGGATGCCGGTGTACTCGGTGTACGCGCCGAAGATGATCTCGGAGTCGGCCACCGGCATGTCGAACGGCGGGCGCTGCAGCTCGGCCAGTCCGGCGGTGAAGAAGACGAAGGCGCCGATCGCCTGCCACGGCACCCACCACCAGTGGAAGGCGGCCATGATGCCGGTCAGCGAGACGGTGCCGGCGGCCATCGCCACCGAGGCCCCGGCGAGCAGCATCGGCAGCTCGTAGGACATCAGCTGGGCGGCCGTGCGCAGGCCGCCGAGCAGCGAGAACTTGTTCGCCGAGGCCCAGCCGGCCATCAGCGAGCCGAGCACCCCGATGCCCATCACGGCGAGCACGAAGAACAGGCCCGCGTCGACGGCCTGGCCGACGAACCCGTGCGGGCCGACCGGGATGGCCAGCAGCACCACCAGGTAGGGCAGCAGCGCCACGGCCGGCGCGAGCTGGAAGACCCTGCGGTCGGCGCCGGCCGGGACCACGTCCTCCTTCTGCGCGAACTTGACGCCGTCGGCGACCAGCTGGGCCCAGCCGTGGAAGCCGCCGGCGTACATCGGGCCGAGCCGGCCCTGCATGTGGGCCATCACCTTGTGCTCGGTCTGGCCGATCACCAGCGGCAGCATCAGGAAGACCACCAGCGCGGCGACGCAGCGCAGCAGCGTGTCGAGCAGGTTCACGCGCCGTCTCCGTCCTCGGTGCTGCCGGGCTTCTCGGGTGCCGGGGCCGGGGGCTCGGCCGGTTCGTCGTAGGCGGGCACGGGCGAGTGCCAGGGCGCGTCCGCGCTCCGGGGCCGCGCCGCCTTGGGTTCGGCGGGCGTCTCGGGAGCGGCGGGGGCCTCGGGAGCAGCGGGCGTCTCGGGAGCGGCGGGCTCGGCAGGCGCGGCGGGAGCCGCCGGGGCCGTCTGGCTGGTCGAGCCCTCGGTGATGCTCCGGTTGCGCCGCGGCCGGTCCGCCCGCACCGGCGGCGCCTCCCCGCCGGCCGCACCGGCGGCCGCGCGCGGGGTCCGGGCCGCGCGGGCCGGGCGTTCGGCGACCGGCGGCAGGGTGCCCTTGAGCGGCCCCCACTCGTTCGGGTCCGGCACGCCGGGCGGCTGCATCTTGCGCCGCGCCGGCCCGTCGCCGTGGTCGCTCTCGCCGGGCTCCTTGGCGCCGGGCCAGGCCTTGGCCACCCGGGCCGCCAGCACGAACTCCTTACGCAGCGGGTGCCCCTCGAAGCCCTCGGGCAGCAGCAGCGGCACCAGGTGCGGGTGGCCGGTGAAGGAGATGCCGAACATCTCGTGCGTCTCCCGCTCGTGCCAGGAGGCCCCGGCGTAGACCCCGGCGGCGGTCGGCAGCTCGGCCGCCGCCCGCGGCACCCGGGTGCGCAGCAGCAGCCGCCGCACCGCGCCGGTCCCGTCCGGCTCGCCGACGGCGGCCAGGTGCGCGCAGACCGCGAAGCCGTCGGCCAGCTCGTCCACCGCGCTGAGCCAGTCGAAGAACCGCAGGCCCAGCCCGTCCCGGACCGCGGTCAGCGCCTCGATCCAGTGCTCGGCGGGCACGTCCACGGTGATCAGCTCATAGGCCCGGGCAGCGCTCGCCCAGGGCCCGATGGCGGCGGCCGCCGCCTCGGGGGTGAAGTCGGTGCTCACTGCGCACCCCCGGGACCGGGCAGCAGCGGCCGGCGCAGCGCGTCGGCGGACGGGCCGCTGTAGCGGGCCTGGAGCGACTCTGTGGCGATCTTCTCTTGGAGCTTGAGGATCCCCTGCAGCAGCGCCTCGGGCCGCGGCGGGCAGCCGGGCACGTAGACGTCGACCGGGATGATCTGGTCCACGCCCTTGGTCACCGAGTAGGAGTCCCAGTAGGGGCCGCCGGAGTTGGAGCAGGCGCCGAAGGAGATCACGTACTTGGGCTCCGGCATCTGCTCGTAGAGCCGCTTGACGGCGGGCGCCATCTTGTCCGTCACGGTGCCCGAAACGATCATCAGATCGGCCTGCCGGGGCCCGGGGGCGAACGGGATCACGCCCATCCGGATGAAGTCGTGCTTGGCCATCGAGGCGGCGATGAACTCGATCGCGCAGCAGGCCAGGCCGAAGTTGAAGCACCAGAGGCTGTAGCGGCGCCCCCAGTTGAGCACCACCTTGACCGGGTCCGGGGCCAGCCGGGAGAGCGGCCCGAGCCGGCGCTGCTCCAGCGCCCCGGGGCCGGGCCGGGCCGGGTCCGGCAGCCCGAGCGGCACCGGTCCCTCCCCGCCGTGGCCGTGGTCGTGGCTGTGGGTCACGTCCATTCCAGAACGCCCTTCTTCCAGGCGTAGAGCAGCCCCACCGCGAGGAAGCCGAGGAAGACGAACATCTCGACCAGGGTCCCCGCACCGAACCCCGCGGCGGCGAAGACCGTCGCCCACGGGAAGAGGTAGATCGCGTCCACCGCGAAGATCACATAGAGGAAGGCATAGACGTAGTAGCGCAGCTGGGTGTGCGCCCAGCCCTCACCGACCGGGTCCACTCCGCACTCGTAGCTGAGCAGCTTCTCCGGCGAGTGGATGACCGGTCGCAGCAGCCGGTTGGCGCTGAACGAGACGGCGACGAAGAGCACGCCGATCACCGCCAGCAGACCGACGGCCGCATAGGCGTCGAAGTAGCCGCTCCCCGACGCGGGGTCGGCCGCGAGGGCAGCGGCCCGGGGCCCCTCCATGCGTTCGCCTCCAGCGGTCTTTACCCGTTCCATAACCTCGGTACGGCGTGAGTCTATGGCCACCGTCCAGCTCCCCCGGTACCCCGCCCGACCCGTAAGACACCCGACGAGACGATCACCACACGAAGAACACGGCGCCTGGTGGGGATAACCCCCGGCTCGGAACGGGCACCGCCCCCCGTGCGCCGACCGCCCCGCTCTTGCCAAGCTTGGCTACCGCAGCGCCCCTTGGACGAACGGACGGAGACGATGGACAGACCGCTCTACGGTGCCCGGATGTGGCGGGAGGTCCGGCACCACCTGCTGAGCCTGCCGATCGGCATCGCCTCCTTCGTCTTCACCGTGGTCACGCTGAGCGTCGGCACCTCGCTCAGCCTCACCGTGATCGGCCTGCCGCTGCTGGCCGCCGGCCTGCGCGGCTGCCGCTCGCTGGGCGGCACCGCCCGCGCCCGGGCCCGCCGCGCCTTCGACGCCCAGGTCGCGGAGCCGCAGCCGGTGGAGGCCGCCCGGCCCGGCCGCTACGGCCGGGTGCTGGCCACCCTGACCGACGGGCTGAGCTGGCGCTCCGCGCTCTACTGCCTGCTGATGCTGCCCTGGGGGATCATCAGCTTCACGGTGACCCTGGTGCTGCTGGTGGTCGGCTGGCCGGTGCTGCCGTTCGTGGTCCGCTGGCTGGGGATGGCGCACCGGATGCTGGTCGAGCTGCTGCTCTGCCCGAGCATCGCCGAGCGCCGGGTGCGCGAGCTGGAGGAGGACCGCGGGGTGGTGGTCGACGCGGCCGCCGCCGACCTGCGCCGGATCGAGCGCGACCTGCACGACGGCGCCCAGGCCCGGCTGGTGGCCCTGGCCATGGACCTGGGCCTGGCCAAGGAGAAGCTGCTGGACACCGAGCTGTCCGCGGAGCAGGCCTCGGCCGCCAAGATGGTGGACGCCGCGCACGGCGAGGTGAAGCTGGCCCTGCAGGAGCTGCGCGACCTGGCCCGCGGCATCCACCCGGCGGTGCTCACCGACCGCGGCCTGGACGCGGCGCTCTCCTCGGTGGCCGCCCGCTGCACGGTGCCCGGCGGGGTGCGGGTCAACGTGGACCTCTCCGGCCCGGACGGCCGGGCCGAGCGCCCGGACTCGGCGGTGGAGGGCATCGCCTACTTCACCGTCAGCGAGCTGCTCACCAACACCTCGAAGCACGCGGGGGCCTCCCGCGCCACGGTGGACGTCTGGCGCTCGGCCGACCGGCTGATGCTCCAGGTCACCGACGACGGCCGGGGCGGGGCGACGGCGCCCGGCGGCGGCTTCCGGCCGGGCGGCGGGCTGGCCGGCCTGGCCGAGCGGGTCGGCTCGGTGGACGGGGTCTTCCTGGTGGAGAGCCCGGAGGGCGGCCCGACCTCGGTGACGGTGGAGCTGCCCTGGCGCACCAGGGCGGCCCGCACCGGCCGCTGACCGGCGCGGGCCGCCCGGCGGGCGGCGGTCCGGCGGCGTGCCCTTGCGCGGTGCGCCGCCGGACCTGTTCAACGGGGGATCAGGAGAGCGTCCCCAGGGTCACCTGCGCGGTGCTGCTCTGGCCGTTGCGGGTGTAGGTGACGGTGGTCTGGCTGCCGGGGGTGAGCCCAGCCAGCGCCGTGGTCAGGTCGGGGAGCGAGGTGACGGCGGTGTCGCCGACCTTGGTGATCACGTCCCCGGCCTGCATCCCGGCCGCGGCGGCCGGCCCGCCCGCCGTGGTGCTGACCACCAGCGCGCCGGCCGGCTTGAAGTCCGCGGTGTAGTAGTTGCGGGCGCTGATCCCGAGCGCGGCGCGGCCGGAGTTGGTGACCTTGCCGTCCTTGATCAGCTGGTCGGCGATGCTGGTGATGGTGGCGCTCGGGATGGCGAAGCCGATGCCGGGCGCGGCGCTGCCGTTCAGCTGCTGGTCCACCGCCGCCAGGGTGTTGATCCCGATCACCTGGCTGGAGAGGTTCACCAGCGCGCCGCCGCTGTTGCCGGGGTTGATCGCGGCCGAGGTCTGCACCATGTTGCCGATGGTGGCGCCGGGCGAGTCGGCGCTCTTCGGCTCGGTGACGGTCCGGGCCAGCCCGGAGACGATGCCCTGGGTGACGCTGCTGGACAGGCCCAGCGGGCTGCCCATGGCCAGCGTGATCTGGCCCAGCTCGACCTTGCCGCTGTCGCCGAAGGCGGCGGGCTTCAGGCCGCCGGGCGGGCTGCTCAGCTTGATCACCGCGAGGTCGGAGTCGGGGTAGCTGCCGACCAGGGTGGCGTCCAGCTGGTTGGTGCTGTTGGCCAGGCTGACCTGGAAGGTGCTGGCGCCGCCGACCACGTGGGCGTTGGTGACGATGTCGCCCTTGGTGTCGTAGATGATCCCGGAGCCGAGCCCGGAGCCGGTGGTGATCTGCACCACCGAGGGCAGCACGTTGCCGATCACCCGCTGGTAGTCGTCCTGGAGGGTGTTGCCGCTGCTGGGCGCGGCGGAGGCGGCGGTCGGGGCGGCGGAGCCGGTGGTCGAGGCCGAGGAGGAGGACTTGCTGCTGCTGGTGCAGCCGCTCAGCGCCAGCGCGGCGCAGAGAAGCACGGCGGCGGCGCCGACGGCCTTGGGTCCGGTGGGCCGGGGTCCGCTGGGGATCGGGCGGGTGTGATCCTTCGAGGGATGCACCTGGCTGCCTCCGGTTCCGTGCATGCGGGCGTGCTGAACCCGGCCCTGGGCCGGGCTTTGTCAGCATTTCACCTTTATGTCCGAATCCACGGCATGGCGCGCCGCCGCGCGCCCGCTCAACGCTGCTCGGGCACCGCCGTCCCGAAGACGGCGTCCAGCGCGTAGACGCAGCGGTCCTTGCTGCTCACGAAGACCCGCCCGTGCGCGGCCACCGGAGAACCCGTCAGCTCGCCCTTGGTGCCCAGCTCCCAGCGCAGCCGGCCGGTGGCCAGGTCCACGGTGTGCAGCGAGTGGTCCCGGCTGCCCAGGTGCACCAGCCCGTCCGCGGCGGCCGGCGCGCCGACCACCTCGCCGCGGGCCGAGTAGCGCCACAGCTCCCGGCCGTCCGCGGTGTCGAAGGCGAAGAGCGTGTCGCCGCTGGCGATCAGCGCCGTCCGCCCGGCCAGCACCACCGGCTCGGCGCCCTGCCGGCTGGCCGTCCGGGCCTGCCAGCGCACCCGCCCGGTGGCCGCGTCCAGCGCGTACAGCGTGCCCAGGTAGTCGGCCACGTAGACGGCCGGGGACGGCGAGTCGTCCAGCACCGGCGGGGTGAAGAGCGAGACCGGCGCGTCGAACCGCCAGTGCTGCGCCCCGCCGGCCGCGTCCAGCGAGTAGACCGCCGTGCCGGCCGTGACCAGCACCCGGCCGCCGCGCACCGCCGGACGGGACGGCACGTCCTCGCCGACCGGGAAGCTCCAGCGCGGCAGCCCGCCCCGGGCGTCCAGGCAGCGCAGCCGCCCGCCGCCGTAGTAGAGCGCCGCGCCGCCGACCAGGGCCGGCCCGGACTGCTGGTTCTCGTAGTCCTGCTGGGCGTCCTCGGTCCGCCACAGCTCCGCGCCGTTGGCGGTGGAACGGGCCTGCACCCCGCCGCCGCGCAGCCCGCAGAGCAGCACCCCGTCGGCCGCGTCCAGCGAGTAGACCCAGCCGTCCAGCGAGGTCCGCCAGCGCTCGGTGCCGTCGGCCACGTCCACGGTGTAGAGGTGCGGCCCGTCCGCCGCGTGCAGCCGCCCGGCGTCGACCGCCACCGCCCAGGCCACGTCCCGGGTCTTGTAGCGGCGCCGGCCGCTGGAGATGTCCAGCGCGTGCACCTCGAAGCTGGAGATGAAGAGCGTGCCGTCGGCCACCAGCGGGGTGCCCCAGACGTCGTTGGACATCCGGAACCGCCACGGGCGCCAGCGCGGCCCGCCGGCCGGCTGGGCCGGGGCGGCCGTGCCGGCGGCGCCCGGCTCGGCCCTGCGGATCCAGTCGGTGCCGGCCGGCACCGGGCCGCTCAGCTGGCCGGTGTCGGCGTGCGCCTGCGGCCCGGGCCCTATCCGCACCGAGGCGCCGGGCAACTGCACCTCGGCGGCGGGGGCGCGGCGGTGGGTGCCCAGCTTGGCGGTGCTGACCTCGGCGACCGACCCGCCCTGCGGCGGCAGCTGACCGGCGCCGGCCGGCCGCGGCTCGCCGCCCTCCGGCCGCAGCGGGGCGGCCCAGGGCTCGCCGGCCGGCGGCCCGGCGTGCGCGCCCACCGGCGCCTGCGCGAGGTAGGGCGCGGGCACGGCCGGCGGGGACTGCGGCAGCGGCGGCGCCTGCCGCACCGGCTCGGACTGCGGCTGGGGGGCCGGGCGGGCGGCGGGCGCGCTGCGCCGGCCGCGCTTGCGCTCGATCAGCTCCAGTGCGGAGGGCGGCAGCCAGTCGCCGCCCTCCTCCCCCGCGTCGTCCCGGGAGAAGAGGTGCGGGGCCAGCTCGGCCTGGATCTGCGCGGGCGTCGGCCGGTGCTCCGGGGCCGGCCGCATGCAGGCCCGCACCAGGTCCACCAGCTCCACCGGCAGCCCGGACAGGTCGGGCTGCTCGCGCAGCAGCTTGAACACCGTCTCCACCGGGTTCCCGCCGCGGAACGGCGCGTGGCCGGTGGCGCAGAAGACCAGCAGCGAGCCGAGCGAGAAGACGTCGCTGGCGCCGGTGACGCTGCGGCTGTCCTTGGCCTGCTCCGGCGACATGTAGGCGGGGGTGCCGACGGCCACGTTGGTCATCGTCAGCCGGGTGTGCGAGACGCCGGCCGCGATGCCGAAGTCGATCACCCGCGGGCCGTCCTCCACCACCAGCACGTTGGAGGGCTTGAGGTCGCGGTGCACCAGCCCGGCCGCGTGGATCGACTGCAGCGCCTCGGCGATCCCGGCGATCAGCCAGCGCACCGCGTCCACCGGCAGCGGGCCGCACTCGTCGACCAGGTCCTCCAGCGAGGGCGCGGGCACGTAGGCGGTGGCCAGCCAGGGCACCCGGGCGTCCGCGTCGGCGTCCACCACGGCCGCGGTGTAGAAGCCGCCGACCGTCTTGGCCGCCGCGATCTCCCGGGCGAAGCGGACCCGGAACAGCTCGTCCTCGGCGAGTTCGCCGCGGACCGTCTTGATCGCGACCCGGCGGCCGGAGGCGGACCGTGCCAGGTACACCAGCCCCATCCCGCCGGCGCCGAGGCGTCCGAGCACCTCGAAGGGCCCGATCCTCCTCGGATCCTGTGCCGTCAGCTGGTCCACTCGGCTGCCACCTCCCCGTCCGCACGCCACCCTCCCCCAGCCTTCGGCCGGGCGGTACCCCCGTGGGGCCGGGACCGATTCTCCAATGCCCCTGCCGTCTGAGCCAATCTCCCCCCGCCGGGGGGGGGGGGGGGGGGGGGGGCCCCCCCCCCCCCCCCCCCCCCCCCCCCCCCGCCCCCCCGCGCCCCCCCCCCCCCCCCCGGCGGCGGGGCGCACCCCGGGGGGGGCGGCAACCTTTTCCCCCCGCCCCCGCCGTTCTGACCAAAACCCCCCCCGGGGGGGGGGGGGGGCGGGGGCCCCCCCCACCGCACCGATCCGGCCACGGCGTCAGCTCGGCCGGATCCGGGCCGAACTGACGGCGGTTCGGCAAGGTCACGGCAATCGAACACCGCGCTACGCAGAGCTACCCGAGTCCCCCTCAGCCCACGCGCCGTCACTCTGTGCCGCCATCAGCACACGGGGGGGCTCCGAATATCCCTATCTCCCGACCGATTAGCACCCCGAGCGGACTAATAGTCGCATCACCGAATCGCGCCATGATCGGTGCGCGGTAAGCTGACGGCATGACAGGACAAGTTCGCACCGTCGACGGTCGCGTCGCCGGGCGACGCGGACAGGAGACGCGGCAGAAGCTGCTCGACTGCCTCCGCGAGATGCTCAGCACGTCGCCGTACCGGGACGTCAAGGTCATCGACGTCGCCCGTATGGCGGGTACCTCCCCCGCGACCTTCTACCAGTACTTCCCCGATGTCGAGGGCGCCGTCCTTGAGATCGCCGAGGAAATGGCCAAGGACTCCGTCGAGCTCAAAGAGCTGATCGACGGAAAGTCCTGGGCGGGAAAGTCCGGCACCACCACCTCCGAAGAACTGGTGGACGGATTCCTCGCCTTCTGGCGCAAGAACGATGCCATTCTGCGAGTGGTCACACTCGGTGCCGCCGAAGGGGACAAGCGGTTCTTCAAGATCCGCATGACCGTCCTCAACTCGGTGGCCAAGCCGCTCACAGATGCCATCAAGGAACTCCAGGCCAAGGGCCAGGCCGACAAGGCGCAGGACGCGGCGGCCACCGCCGGGTCGCTGATCTCGCTGCTCGCCTCGGCGGCCGAGCATCAGAAGGCCTTCACCTCCTGGGGCGTCAAGGTCAAGGACCTGAAGCCCACCCTCGCCCCCCTGGTCTACCTGGGCATCACCGGCAAGAAACCACCCAGGTAGCCCGTCCTACGACCCGCAGTACAACTGAATCGACCAGTACTCGCGCGCGGCCCCGGCCCTCCTGTCCGGTGCAACGACGGGCGGCGGCCGTGTCCTCGGGGGAGGTTCGCCGACGTACCGCAGCGCGCGGGCCAACGCCGACGGCGGTGTGCTGAGCACACCGCCGTCGGTCGTTCCGCGTCCGGGCTCAGGGGCAGCGCACCACCTGGCCGGCGTAGGCCAGACCGCCGCCGAAGCCGAAGAGCAGCACCGGGTCGCCGCTGCTCAGCTCGCCGCGCTCGACCAGCTTGCTGAACGCCAGCGGGATGGACGCCGCGGAGGTGTTGCCCGAGTCCACCACGTCGCGGGCGATCACCGCGTCCGGCGCGCCGAGCTTCCCGGCGATCGCCTCGATGATCCGCAGATTGGCCTGGTGCGCCACGAAGCCCTTGAGCTCGCTCGGGTCGATCCCGGCCCGCTCGCAGGCCTGCCGGGCCAGTGGCGCGATCCGGGTGGTGGCCCACCGGAAGACCGCCTGGCCCTGCTGGGAGATGACCGGCTTCCAGCCGCTGATCACCACCGCGTCCTGCTTCTCCGGCTCGGAGCCCCAGAGCACCGGGCCGATGCCCGGCTCGGCGTCCTCGGGCTGCGCCTCCACCACGGCGGCGCCGGCCCCGTCGGCGAAGATCACCGCGGTCGACCGGTCGGTCCAGTCCAGGGTGTCGCTCATCCGCTCCGCGCCGATCACCAGCGCCCGGGTGGCGGCGCCGGCCCGGATCGCGTGGTCGGCGGTGGCCAGCGCGTAGGAGAAGCCGGAGCAGACCGTGTTGATGTCGTAGGCGGCCGGGGTGGCGATGCCCAGCCGGGCGGCCACCGCGCAGGCGGTGTTCGGGCTGCGCTCCACGGCGGTGCAGGTGGCCACCACCACCAGGTCGATCTCGGCGGCCGTCAGGCCGCTGGCGGCGAGCGCCTTCTGGGCGGCCTCGGTCGCCAGGTCGACCAGCGTCTCGTCCTCGGCGATGTGGCGTTGGCGGATGCCGACCCGACTGCGGATCCACTCGTCGTCGGTGTCCAGCACCATGGCGAGGTCGTCGTTGGTGAGCACTTTCGGCGGCTGGTAGTGGCCGAGCGCTACGATGCGGGAACCGGTCATGGTGCCACTCAAATGGTTACTGGCGAGTCTCTTGAACGCGCCAAGTGACAATGTACGGTCGCAGAGACTGTAGGACACGCACAACAGCCCTTGCACCGCAACGCCACGCCGGGCAAACCCCGAGAATTCTCACGTGGCCAGCGAGGCCGTGTCCCCCATCACGATCACCGGGTGGGCTGCCGGGTCCAGGGTCCGCACCAGGGCCGCCATGTGGTCCTCGGAGACCGAGATGCAGGCGTGGGTCGGGCCGCCGTGGTCCACGTGCAACCAGATCCCGCCGCCCTTCTGCTCGCCCATCGGCTCCCGGGAGTCCAGCGGGGAACTGCCCACCACCCGGTTGTAGTCGATCGCCACCACGTAGTCGAAGGCGCCCGCCAGCGGCTCGCCGTCGAAGCCGTTGCCGGTGGCGACGAAGCCGCGGTCCTGGTGGTACGGCAGCTTGCTGCCCGGGTCGGCATTCAGGCCGCCGGCGTCGCTGAGCGTGAACACCCCGATCGGGCTGCGCAGGTCGCCCACCTGGTGGTCGGCGGTCCAGCCGGAGTAGCCGTTGTGGGCGGGCCAGGTCTCGCCGGGCCGCCAGCGGTTGTCCGGGGTGCGGCTCCACAGCGTCACGGTGGCGTCGGAGCTGTCCTTGCCGCCGCCGGTGGCCAGCACCACCTGGTTGGCGTCGGCCGGGATCTTGGCCAGGAAGCCCGCGCCCAGGCCGGGGATCGCGGCGTAGCTGCCGTCCGCCCGGTCCGAGCGGTCGGCCGCCGGGGTGCCGCTGTGCGCGTCCGAGGGCAGCGGCTGGGCGGGTGCGGCCTGCTGCGGGGTGGCCTGGCCGGTCGGCAGGGTGGACGGCAGCTCGGGCGCGGCCTGCGGCACCCCGGCGGCCCGGCCGTGCGCCGCGAAGGCGCCGCCGGGGCCGAGCGCGAACCACCCGGCGGCCGCGGCCAGCAGCAGCGCCGCGGTGCCGGGCAGCGCCCGCCGCCGGGGCCGCGCCTTGCGGCGCCGGCCCCGGGAGCCGCCCCGCTCCGCCGACGGCGGAGCGCCGGCGCTTCGGCGGTGTGCGGCACGATGGGATCCGGACATGCGCTCGATCCTCCCAAAGGGATAACCGATCGGTAAACCCGGGCCGCCCTAAATCCTGGTGAAGACCCCAGATCCTCTTGAATGAGGCGAGCGGTGCTGGTGAAGGCCGTGCGAGCCGGCCGGCTCAGAGGCGCATCGCCTGCGGAACGTCCCGCCGGCCGAGATCCGGGCCCGGGTACTCGCGAATCACCTCGTACCGGGTGTTCCGCTCGACCGGCCGGAAACCGGCGTCCCGGATCAGGTCCAGCAGGTCCTCGCGGCCCAGCTTGTTCGGCGTGCCGAAGTTGTCCGCGTCATGGGTGATCTTGTACTCCACGACCGAGCCGTCCATGTCGTCCGCGCCGTGGCTGAGCGCCAGCTGCGCGGTGGTGACGCCGTGCATCACCCAGAAGACCTTGACGTGCGGCACGTTGTCGAAGAGCAGCCGGGAGACCGCGAAGGTCTTCAGCGCCTCGGCGCCGGTGGCCATCTCGGTGCGGGCCATCAGCCGGTTGCGGACCACGCCGTCCTTGGAGTCGTGGAAGTCGTGCTGGTAGCGCAGCGGGATGAAGACCTGGAAGCCGCCGGTCTCGTCCTGCAGCTCGCGCAGCCGCAGCACGTGGTCCACCCGGTGCCGGGGCTCCTCGATGTGGCCGTAGAGCATGGTGCACGGGGTCTTCAGCCCCTTCTCGTGCGCCAGCCGGTGGATCCGCGACCAGTCCTCCCAGTGGGTCTCGTGGTCGACGATGTGCTGGCGGACCTCCCAGTCGAAGATCTCCGCGCCGCCGCCGGTCAGCGACTCCAGGCCGGCGTCGATCAGCTCGTCCAGGATCTCACTGGCGCTCAGACCGCTGATCTTCTCGAACCAGTGGATCTCGGTGGCGGTGAAGGCCTTCAGCGAGACGTTCGGCAGCGCCGCCTTCAGCTCCCGCAGCGAGCGCGGGTAGTAGCGCCAGGGCAGCGTCGGGTGCAGGCCGTTGACGATGTGCAGCTCGGTCAGCGACTCGCTCTCCATCGCCTTCGCCAGCCGCACCGCCTCCTCGATCCGCATCGTGTAGGCGTCCTTCTCGCCCGGCTTGCGCTGGAACGAGCAGTAGGCGCAGGAGGCGGAGCAGACGTTGGTCATGTTGAGGTGGCGGTTGACGTTGAAGTGCACCACGTCGCCGTTCTTCCGGGTGCGCACCTCGTGCGCCAGCCCGCCCAGCCAGGCCAGGTCGTCGCTCTCGTAGAGCGCGATCCCGTCCTCGCGGGTCAGCCGCTCACCCGAGTGGACCTTCGCCTCCAGCTCACGCTTCAGCCCTGCGTCCATGCGGTGACCCGCCTCCCTGTCCTTCGATTCCACAGTCCGGACACGAGACTACGCCTAGGCCGCCAGCAGCTCCGCCAGCAGTGCCGGTTCCAGGTTCCCGCCGCTCACCACGGCCGCGAACACCCGGCCGCCGAGCTCCTTCGCCCGGTAGAGGTAGGCGGCCGTGGTGACCGCGCCGGAGGGCTCGGCGACCAGCCGGCCGCGCCGGGCCAGCACCGCCACCGCGTCCCGGATCTCCTGCTCGGAGACCGTCACCACCTCGTCCACGTAGGCCTGGAAGTGCTCGAACGGCAGCACCCCGATCGAGGGCTGGCGCAGTCCGTCCGCGATCGTCCGGTAGGTGTCGGACACCGGCCAGACCACCCGGGTGCCGGCCCGCAGGCTGCCCTGCGCGTCGGCGGCCAGCTCCGGCTCCACCCCGATCACCCGCACCCCGGGGGTGGTCAGCTTGATCGCCGCGGCGGTGCCGCCGATCAGCCCGCCGCCGGAGACCGGCACCAGCACGGTGTCCAGCTGGTCCGGGGCGTCCTCGCCGATCTCCAGCCCGACCGTGCCCTGGCCGGCGATGATGTCCGGGTCGTCGTAGGGCGGCACCCAGACGTAGCCGTGCTCGCGCACCAGCTCGGCCGGCACCTCGTCACGGACCTCCGGGGCGACCATCAGCACCTCGGCGCCGTAGGAGCGGGTGGTGGCCACCTTCACCCCGGGCGAGCCGTCGGGCATCACGATCACCGCCCGGATGCCCAGCAGCCGAGCCGCGTAGGCCACCGCCTGCGCGTGGTTGCCGCTGGACTGGGCCACCACGCCGCGGGCCCGCTCCTCGGGGGTGAGCGCGGCCAGCCGGTTGTAGGCGCCGCGGATCTTGAAGGAACCGGTCGGCTGCAGGCTCTCCGGCTTCAGCCAGAGCCGCCGCCGGCCGTCGTCCGCCCACGGGCAGGGGACCAGCGGGGTGCGCACCGCCACCCCCGCGATCCGCCGCTGTGCCGCCCGCAGCTCCTCCAGCCCGACCAGTGCCATTCGCTACCTCACTCCCCAGCGTCCAAAGGCAGTTCGCTGACCCGGTTCTCCCACTTGGTGGAGAGCACCACGGTGGTCCGGGTGCGGGCCACCCCCTTGGTCCCGGAGAGCCGCTTCACCACCGACTCCAGCCCCTCCACGTCCGGGACCCGGACCTTGAGCATGTACGAGTCGTCACCCGCGATGAACCAGCAGTCCTCGACCTCGCCGAGGTCCTTCAGCCGGTGCGCCACGTCCTCGTGGTCCGCGGCGTCGGTGAGCTGAAGGCCGATCAGCGCCGTGACCCCGAAGCCGAGCGAGGCCGGGTTCACCGTGGCGCGGTAGCCGGTGATCACCCCGGCCTGCTCCAACCGGTTGATCCGGTCCGTGACGCTCGGTCCGGACAGGCCCACCAGACGGCCCAGTTCCGCATAGGAGGCACGCCCGTTCTGGCGCAGTGCCTGGATGAGCTGTCTGTCCACCGTGTCCATGTACCGTCCCGCGTCCTTCCGAGCAGATATCGCAGAGAACATACTCTCCCGGCAACTGCCTTCTTACGCCCCCCGCGCCGCTCGGTCCGCCCCCAGCTCGCCCGCCCAGCGGCGGTAGAGGCGGTGCGGCACCCCGATCGCGTCCAGCACCCGGCCGGCCACGAAGTCCACCAGCTCCTGCGCGGTGGACCCGCCCGCGTAGAAGCCGGGCGAGGCGGGCAGCACCACGGCGCCGGCCGCGTCCAGCTCCACCAGGTGACGCAGCGTCACTCCGTCGAGCGGCGTCTCGCGCAGGCAGACCACCAGCGGGCGGCGCTCCTTCAGGGTCACCGCGGCGGCCCGCTGCAGCAGGTCCTTGCTCAGGCCCAGCGCGATCCCGGCCACCGCGCCGGTGGTGGCGGGCACCACCAGCATCCCCTTGGCCGGGTAGGAGCCGCTGGACGGGCCGGCCGCGAAGTCGCCGGCCGACCAGTAGCGGACGTCCGAGAGGTCCTGCCCGGCGCCGATCCAGGCAGCCAGGTCGGCCCGCCAGTGCGCGTCCCGGAAGGAGATGCCGGTCTCGTCCAGGATGGTCAGCCGGGCCGCCCGGGAGACCACCAGGTCCACCGCCTCCCCCGCCGCCAGCAGCGCCCGCAGCACCGCGGCCGGGTACGGCGTGCCGGAGGCCCCGGAGACCGCGAGCACCCAGGGCCGGCGGATCGTTCCATGTTCGTTCTCCACGCCACCGGACCCTAGACCCTCGGACCCTCGGGCGGCGGCCGCGCGGCGCCCGGCCCCGCTCCCCCGGCCTGCGGACGGACGGCTTCTGCGTCACCCACCCCCGACGGCGGGCGGGTCTTGCGGGAGGATGACCCCGTGACTCCGGTTCTGCACGACCTCACCCATCAGGTCACCACCGGCATGCCCGTCTACCCGGGCGACCCCGAGGTGGTGCTGCGCCCGGTACTGACCACCGGCACCGCCGGGGTCAACCTGCTCGCGGTGCACCTCGGCTCGCAGTCCGGCACCCACCTGGACGCGCCCTACCACGTGGACGTCACCTGGCCCACCCTGGACGGGCTGCCGCTGGAGCGCTTCACCGGGCCCGCCGTGCTGGCCGACCTGCGCGCGCTGCCCGCCCGCAGCGCCGTGACGCCCGAGCAGCTGGCGCCCGCGCTGGCCCGGGTGGTGCCCGGCGCGGTGCTGCTGCTGGCCACCGGTTGGCCCCGCTTCTGGGGCACCGAGCGCTACCTGGCCCACCCCTACCTCACCCCCGCCGCCGCCACCGCGATCGCCGAGGCGGGCGTGCGCACTGTCGGGGTGGACGCGCTCAGCGTCGACCCCACCGCCGACCCGGGCCCGGCCGACCCGGCCGTCGCCGCCCTGCTGGCCGGCCTGGCCGACGAGCACGATCCCGGCCAGGGCGCCCCGGCCGGCCTCCCGGTGCTGGACGCCCACCGGATCCTGCTCGGCGCCGAGGGCGGCGGCGTGATCGCCGAGAACCTCACCGACCTCACCCCGCTGCTGGAGGCCCAGGCGCGGGAGAAGCCGATCACCGTCTCGCTCTTCCCGCTGCGCCTCGCGGCGGCCGACGGCGCCCCGGTCCGGGCGGTGGCCGCGGTCGGCTGAGCCGCCGGGGCCGCCGGGCGGCCTGACGGGCCGTCCGCTGAGGCACCGTCCGATTCCCCACCCTTGGTCTAGACCATCCTCCGGCCCGCCGATAAGCTGACCGGCCATGGCAGAGATCATCGGAGTCGTCGAACGGCTCTGGCGCTACCCCGTGAAGTCCACCGCCGGGGAGCGGCTGAGCGAGGTGACCCTCGATGAGCGCGGCCTGTCCGGCGACCGGCTCTACGCGGTGCGGGACGGCGGCGGCCGGATCGGCTCCGGCAAGAGCACCCGGCGGTTCCGCCGGATGGACGGCCTGCTCCGGCTCGGCTCACGGCTCGGGCACCGGCTGGACCGGCCCGAGCTGCTCGACCCGCTCGGCCGCCCGGTCACCGACCCGACCGCCTTCCTCCGCGCCTACCTGCAGCGCGCCGACGTCGAACTGGCCCGCGAGGACGGCGTCTCGCACTTCGACCAGCAGGCCGTCAGCCTGCTCTCCACCGCCACCCTGGACTGGCTGCGCGAGGCCCTGCCCGAGACCCTGGTGGACGAGCGCCGGTTCCGCCCCAACATCGTGCTGCGCACCCCGCCCGGCACCCGCCCGTTCGTCGAGGACGACTGGCTGGGCCGGGAGGGCTGCTTCGGCTCCGGCGCCCGGCTGCGCTTCACCGGCTCCAGCGAGCGCGGGCTGATGTCCGCCACCGCCCAGCCCGGCCTGCCGCACGCCCCCGAGTTGCTGCGGCTGATCGCCACCGAGCACGGCAACCGGCTGGACGCGCTGGCCGCGGTCGGCGCGCCCGGCCCGCTGCGGGTGGGCGACCGGCTGAAGCTGCTCTGAGCCCCCGTCAGGCGAACCGCAGCCCGCGCAGCACCAGGTCCAGCAGGGCGAAGAGGAAGAGCGAGATCCCGACGAAGCCGTTGATGCTGAAGAACGCCCGGTTCAGCCGGGAGATGTCGTGCGGCTTCACGATCGAGTGCTCGTAGAGGAAGGCCCCCACCACCACGGCCAGCCCGACGTAGAAGGCCGGACCGGCGTGGGTCAGCACCCCGTACCAGGCCAGCAGGCCGGTGGTGACGGCGTGGCAGGCCCGGGCCCCGTGCAGCGCGCCGGCCACCCCGAACCGGGCCGGCACCGAGCGCACCCCCTCCGCCCGGTCGGCGGCCACGTCCTGGCAGGCGTAGATCAGGTCGAAGCCGCCGATCCAGACGCCGACCGCCAGGCCCAGCACCACGGCGTCCCAGGACCAGCTGCCGGTGACCGCCAGCCAGGCCCCGATCGGCCCGATCGCCTGCGCCAGCCCGAGGATCGCCTGCGGGAAGTCGGTGAACCGCTTGCCGTACGGGTAGACCACCATCGGCACCACGGCCACCGGGGCCAGCGCCAGGCAGAGCGGGTTGAGCAGCGCGGCCGCGCCCAGGAAGACCAGCAGCGCCACCGCCGAGCCGGTGTAGGCGGTGCGCAGCGAGACCGCGCCGGTGACCAGCTCGCGGCCCGCGGTGCGCGGGTTCCGGGCGTCCAGCTCGCGGTCGATGATCCGGTTGGCGGCCATCGCGAAGGTGCGCATGCCGACCATGGCGATGGTGACGAGCAGCAGCTCGCTCCAGTGGATCCGCTTGTCGGCCAGGAACATCGCGGTGAAGGAGGCGATGTAGGCGAACGGGAGGGCGAAGACCGAGTGCTCGATCATCACCAGGCGGAGGAACGACGACACACCCCCGCTTCCGCGGGGCGACTGACCTTCGCCCTCTACGCCCAGCGTGTCGGTGCTCACAGCCCGTATTCCTTCCAGCGCTTCGTCACCAGCTCCGCGGTCGCCGGGTCCGAGGTGATCATCTCGGGCCACCCGCCGTCGCGGGTGTAGCCCTCCTCCGGGAGCTTACGGGTCGCGTCGATGCCCGCCTTGCCCCCCCAGAACTTCTGGTAGGAGGCGTGGTCCAGGTGGTCCACCGGCCCCTCGACCACGCTCAGGTCACGGCTGTAGTCCACGTTGCCCAGCGCCCGCCAGGCGACCTCCTGGTAGTCGTGCACGTCGCAGTCCGCGTCCACCACCACGATCAGCTTGGTGAGCGACATCATGTGTGCGCCCCAGATCGCGTGCATCACCTTCTGCGCGTGCTTGGGGTACTTCTTGTCGATCGAGACGATCACGCAGTTGTGGAAGCCGCCGGCCTCCGGCAGGTCGTAGTCCACGATGTCCGGCACGATCACCTTGAGCAGCGGCAGGAAGAACCGCTCGGTGAACTTGCCCAGCGGGCCGTCCTCGGTCGGCGGGCGGCCGACCACGATGGACTGCAGCAGCGGCCGGCGGCGCATGGTGACGCAGTCGATGGTGAGCGCGGGGAAGGGCTCCTGCGGGGTGTAGAAGCCGGTGTGGTCGCCGAACGGCCCCTCCGGCAGCAGCGCGTCCGGCTCCAGCCAGCCCTCCAGCACCACCTCGGCATCGGCCGGCACCTGGAGCGGCACGGTGCGGCAGTCCACCATCCGCACCCGCTCGCCGGCCACGAAGCCGGCGAACAGGTACTCGTCGATGTCGCCGGGCAGCGGCGCGGTGGCCGCGTAGGTCACCACCGGCGGGCAGCCGAAGGCGATCGCGACCGGCAGCTTCTCGCCGCGCCGGGCGGCCACCGCGGCGTGGTTGCGGCTGTCCTTGTGGATCTGCCAGTGCATGCCGATGGTCCGCTTGTCGTGCCGCTGAAGCCGGTAGAGGCCCAGGTTGCGCACGCCGGTGTCCGGGTCCTTGGTGTGGGTCAGGCCCAGGTTGAAGAAGGAGCCGCCGTCCTGCGGCCAGGTGAAGAGGGCGGGCAGCCGGTCCAGGTCCACGTCCTCGCCGGTCAGCACCACCTCCTGCACCGGGGCCTCGGCGCTCTTCACCTTGCGCGGCGGCACGTGGGTCATCGAGGCGAGCTTGCCGAAGGCGTCCCGCACACCGGTGAAGCCGTGCGGCAGCTCGGGCCTGAGCAGGCCGGCGATCTTCTCCGCGATGTCCTGCGGCGACTTCAGGCCGAGCGCCTTGGCGAGGCGCCGCTCGGTGCCGAAGACGTTCATCGCCAGCGGCATCGAGGCGCCCTTGACGTTCTCGAAGAGCAGCGCCGGGCCCTTGGCCTTCTGCACCCGGTCGACGATCTCCCCGATCTCCAGGTGGGGGTCGACCTCCGCCTTGATGCGCTTGAGGTCGCCTTCGCGTTCCAGGGCCCGCAGGAAGGAGCGGAGATCGTCGTATGCCATGGCAGCAGTATCGGGCACGCCGCCGTCCGGCCCCGCCGCACCCCGCCCGGAGCGGGCGCGCGGGCGGACCGGGGGGTGCCCGCCGGGGCTTTTGGCGTATCCCTACGATTGCCACCGTGTGAACAGCCGCTCGACCGCGGTTCGTGGCCGGATCACCGGCCTCCGGGCGAACTGCCCGATTTCGGGCCGTTCGAGGGTGGCCGCACTGGCCCTGAGCTGCGCAATCGACCCCGCCCGTGCCCCTGTGGCGGCCCCCGGCCGCCGCAGGGGCACCGAGGCCGGGGAGCACCCCCCGCCTCACCCCGCACAGGCCTCCGGAGCTGCATTTCTGTAGCTCTTCGACAGCTAATGCCCACCGACCTTGTACGGAATCAACGCCGAATCGCAGTGGCCCCGCCTCGTAATGTCGTAGGGGAAGAAGGAAATCGCAGCCGGGGCCAACACCGACGCCGACTGCTCGCGCGCTCACAGCTGGGAGTTCGAGATGACGGTGTTGCGGGAGGCTGCCGCGGGGGAGCCCGCTGACGCGCGCGGACGGGTGGCCGAACTGCTCGAACTGCGCGAGCAGGTGCGGCGCGGCCCGAGCGACAAGGCCACCGAGGCCCAGCACGCCAAGGGCAAGCTGACCGCCCGGGAGCGGATCGAGCTGCTGCTGGACGAGGGGTCCTTCCACGAGGTGGAGCCGCTGCGGCGGCACCGCGCCCAGGGCTTCGGCCTGGAGGGCAAGAAGCCGCACACCGACGGTGTGATCACCGGGTGGGGCACCGTGCACGGCCGGACGGTCTTCACCTACGCGCACGACTTCCGGATCTTCGGCGGCGCGCTGGGCGAGGCCCACGCGCAGAAGATCCACAAGATCATGGACATGGCCATCGCGGCCGGTGCCCCCCTGGTCTCGCTCAACGACGGCGCCGGCGCCCGCATCCAGGAGGGCGTCACCGCCCTGGCCGGCTACGGCGGCATCTTCCAGCGCAACACCAAGGCCTCCGGCGTCATCCCGCAGATCTCCGTCATGCTCGGCCCCTGCGCCGGCGGCGCCGCCTACAGCCCGGCGCTCACCGACTTCGTCTTCATGGTCCGCGAGACCTCCCAGATGTTCATCACCGGCCCCGACGTCGTCCAGGCCGTCACCGGCGAGCAGATCAGCCAGAACGGCCTCGGCGGCGCCGACGTCCACTCCGCCGTCTCCGGCGTCGCCCACTTCGCCTACGACGACGAGCAGTCCTGCATCGAAGAGGTCCGCTACCTGCTCTCGATGCTCCCGCAGAACAACCGCGAGATGCCGCCGGCCACCCCGGGCGACGACCCGGTGGAGCGGCGCAACGACGTACTGCTGGACCTGGTGCCGGCCGACGGCAACCGGCCCTACGACATGCGCAAGGTGATCGAGGAGGTCGTCGACCACGGCGAGTACCTGGAGATCCACGAGCGCTGGGCCACCAACGTCATCGTGGCGCTGGCCCGGATCGACGGCCACGTGGTCGGCCTGATCGCCAACCAGCCGCAGTCGCTGGCCGGCGTGCTCGACATCAATGCCTCGGAAAAGGCCGCCCGCTTCGTGCAGATGTGCGACGCCTTCAACATCCCGCTGGTCACCCTGCTGGACGTGCCGGGCTTCCTGCCCGGCGTGGACCAGGAGCACGGCGGGATCATCCGGCACGGCGCCAAGCTGCTCTACGCCTACTGCAACGCCACCGTCCCGCGGATCTCGCTGATCCTGCGCAAGGCCTACGGCGGCGCCTACATCGTGATGGACTCCCAGTCGATCGGCGCCGACCTCACCTACGCCTGGCCCACCAACGAGATCGCCGTGATGGGCGCCGAGGGCGCGGCCAACGTGATCTTCCGCCGCGACATCAACGGCGCCGAGGACCCCGAGGCGATGCGCGCGCAGAAGATCAAGGAGTACAAGAGCGAGCTGATGCACCCCTACTACGCCGCCGAGCGCGGCCTGGTGGACGACGTCATCGACCCCGCCGAGACCCGCGCCGTCCTGGCCGCGGCGCTCGCCATGCTCCGCACCAAGCACGCCGACCTGCCCTCTCGCAAGCACGGCAACCCCCCGATGTGACGGGCCGCACCGCGAGCGGACCGCGGTGCGCCCCCGCCACCACTCCCCCGACCGTCCCAGCCCAGGAGTACCCGATGACCGAACCGCTCGTCCGCGTCACCCGCGGCAGCCTGACCGACGAAGAGCTGGCCGCCCTCACGGCGGTCCTGATGGCCCGTGCGGCCGTGGCCCAGCAGGCCACCGCCGCGCCGGTCCGGCTCGAGCCGATCGCCCGCTGGCAGCGCCTGGAGCGCCGCCCGGCCTACCACTCGCCGTTCAGCTGGCAGCAGGCGGCCTGACGCCGCACCAGCCCTATCGGCCGCGTCGCGGGAGCCGCCTGGACCACTCGGATCAGGCGGCGACCAGCGGTGCGGCCGAGGAGCGTCCGGCGTGCATCAGGTCCAGGTGGGCGGCGAGCAGCTGCGGGTCCTGATCCAGCCAGAGCCGCAGCGCGGCGCCGAGCATGGCGCTGCCCGAGCCGAGCCGCACGCCGGTGGCGCCGGCCACCGCGTTGGCGGCGGGCTGCAGCAGGTCGGCCAGCGGGCCGGGCAGCCAGACGGTCAGCGCGCAGGGCGCGGGCTCGGTCAGCGCGGCCAGCAGCAGGTAGGCCCTGGCCTGGCCGTGCAGGGTGGGCAGGATGTCCAGCAGCCCGTCGGAGACCACCTCGGAGAGGTCGCTGCGGTGCCCCTGGGCCAGTCGGCGCAGCAGCGCCCGCTGTGCGACGGTGATCCGAACCGTCAGCATGATCTCCTCGCTGTCCACGGCGCGGCCTCCCTCCTCCTCGCGTATCCGCTCGACCGCTGTCACACCTGCCCAGTCGGGCAGCTCTCACACCGCACTGTGCCGGTTGTCACGCGGGTGGCGGACCGTACTGCCGTGGCCCGCCACCGGATTGACGGAGCGTCGGTCACCCCACGCCGGCGTAGGAGTGCTTGCCGGTGATGAAGATGTTGACGCCGTAGTAGTTGAACAGGAAGCAGGCGAAGGCCAGCAGGGCCAGGTAGCCCGCCTTCCGGCCCTTCCAGCCCGCGGTGGCCCGGGCGTGCAGGTAGGCCGCGTAGACCACCCAGGTGATGAAGGACCAGGTCTCCTTCGGGTCCCACTCCCAGTACTTGCCCCAGGCCGCCTCGGCCCAGATCGCGCCCGCGATGATGGTGAAGGTCCACAGCGGGAAGACCATCGCGTTGATCCGGTAGGAGAGCTTGTCCAGGGTCGCGGTGGCGGGCAGCCGCTCGAAGACCGAGGCGGGGATCCGGAACGGCCCGTTGGCCAGGCCCTCCGCCTTGCGCTTGTCGTAGGACTCGCGGCCCAGGTAGAGCGCGGTGGTGGCGAAGGCCGCGTAGAAGGCGCCGCCGCAGATGATCGCGGCGGTGACGTGGATCGCCAGCCAGTACGAGTGCAGCGCCGGGACCAGCTGCTCGGAGTCGGTGTAGAGCACGCTGGTGGCCAGGCCCAGGGTCAGGCAGGCGGCCAGCACGGCGGGCAGGCCGAGCCAGCGGACCGGCTTGCCGATCGCCAGCAGCACCAGGTAGGAGCCGACCATGGTGAGCGCGAAGGCGCAGGAGAACTCGTACATGTTCCCCCACGGCGGCCGCATCACGGACAGGCCGCGGGCGACCACGCCGCCCAGGTTGAGCAGGAAGCCGAGGGCGGTGAGCGAGATGGCGATCCGGCCGAACAGGTCGGCCCGCTCGCTGGTGCCGGCGGCGCCGGGGCCGTCCGCCTCCGGCTCGCCCTCGCCGCGGCCGCTGGTGACCACGGTGGCGCCCTCACCGGCCAGCGCGGTGCGGGTCAGCGTGGTGGTGCCGCCGTCGCCGGCGGCGACCAGCACGGTGACCTTCTTGGCCTTGGCCTGGGCCACCGCCTCGGGGCGGCCGGCCGCGGCGACCTCGGCCAGCGAGGCCTGGGCGGCCGAGCGGCGGGCCACGGCGCCCTTGCTGCCGAAGGTCCACTCGAGCATGTGGGCGAACATGGCCAGCGCGTACACGCCCATGGCCGACCAGATGCACTTGTTGGAGAGGTCCGCCAGGTGGGGATTGACCCCGGAGGCGAGGAAGGACACCGTCTACTCCTTGGGTTCGTCGGCGGGGGCGGTCTCGGGGGCGGCCGCGTCCTGCGCCTCGGGTTCGGTCGGGTCGTCCGGCTCGTCCGTGGCCGGGGCGTCGTCGGGCTCGTCCGCGGCCGGGGCGTCGTCCTGCAGGTCCACCGCCAGCTCGGCCAGCTCCTCGGCGATCCGGGCGGACTCGCTGCGGGCCAGGCCGGCCAGCTCGACCAGGGTGCGGCCCTCGGGGCCGGCCACCGCGCGGACCCAGATCCGGCGGCGCTGCACGAAGAGCGAGCCGATCAGGCCGGCGATCGCCAGCACGGCGCCGGTCAGCGCGACCGAGTTGCCGGGGCGGTGCGAGACGGTGAAGGTGGCCCACTGCTTGTAGCCGTCGAAGGTGAGCGAGCCGTAGCCGTCCGGCAGCTCCCAGAGCTGGCCCGGCTGCAGCTTCACCCGGGCGATCTGGCCGTCCTGCTGGAGCTGGGTCAGGTGGGTCAGGTCCAGCTGGTAGACGTTCTGCGGGGCGCCGGAGTCGGTGCCCAGGTCGCCGGCGTAGCCGGTCAGCACCAGGGCCGGGGAGGCGTCGCCCGGGAAGAGCGAGCGCGGGCCCATGGTCGGGCTGAAGTTGTCCGGCGCGGTGGGCAGGAAGAAGCCCTGGAAGCCGAGCTGGACCTTCTTGCCGTCCTTCTGGCCGTAGTCGCCGACCTTGACCACTCCGGTGGAGGTGAGGTTGGCGTCCTGCGGCAGGAACGGCACCGCGTCGTGGTAGACCACCTTTCCGGTGGCGTCCTTGACGGTGATCACCGGGGCGTAGCCGTGGCCGATCAGGAAGACCTTGCTGCCGCCGATCTCCAGCGGCTGGTTGACCTGGATCGCACCGTTGGTCAGCTTGGAGCTGTCCGCGCCCTGCCAGTAGCGCACGTGCGCGGTGAACTCCCGGGCCTCGCCGATCTGGTCGCCGGTGGTCTGGTACCTGGCGGTGAAGCCGTCCAGCTTGAACCCGAACGGGTCGAGGTCGTCGGCGGTGTAGAAGGCCGAGCCGGAGAAGTCGTCCAGCTGGGTCATGGTGTTGGTGTAGCCGCCGCCCTCGACCACCAGCTTGCCGCCCTGGCCGCTGGCCAGGCTGGCCCAGGCGAAGCCGGCCAGCAGGGCGAAGAGCGAGAGGTGGAAGAGCAGGTTGCCGACCTCGCGCAGGTAGCCCTTCTCCGCCGCCACCGCGCCGCCGGACAGGTGCGCGCGGAACCGCCGCCGGCGCAGCAGCCGCTGCGCGGCGGCCAGCGCCTGCTCCGGGTCGGCCTCGGTGTGCCAGGCCGCGTAGACCGGCATCCGGGTCAGGTTGGCGGGCGCCGCCGGCGGCTTGGCCCGCAGCACCCCGACGAACTGCCAGGTGCGCGGCACGATGCAGCCGGCCAGCGAGATGAAGAGCAGGATGTAGATCGCGGAGAACCAGACCGAGCTGTAGACGTCGAACAGCTGGAGCTTCTCGTAGAGCGGCGTGACGCTCTTGTGCGCGGCCTTCCAGGTCTGCACCTTGAAGGCGTTCTCGCTGGTCTGCGGGATCAGCGAGCCGGGGATGGCGGCCAGCGAGAGCAGGAAGAGCAGCACCAGCGCGACCCGCATCGAGGTCAGCTGGCGCCAGGTCCAGCGCAGCCAGCCCCAGAGCCCTATGCCGACCGGGGCGTCCGCCTCGGTCGGGGCGGTGGTGAGCCGCTCGGCGGCTTCCTCCTCGGGCTGCTCGGTGCGCAGCTCGGTGTCACTCACGGTCAGATTCCGATCTCGCTGCTCGGGGCCAAGTACTGCAGCTGGTTGACCAGGTAGTCCCAGCCGCCGGTGACCAGCAGCACACCGACGGCCACCAGCATCGCGCCGCCGATCCGCATCACCCACTGGTAGTGGCGCTTGATGAAGCCGAAGGCGCCGATCGCCTTGCGGAAGGCGAGCGCGGCCAGCACGAAGGGCAGGCCGAGGCCCACACAGTAGACCGCCATCAGGAACGCCCCGCGTCCGGCGCTGGCCTGGTTGATGGACAGCGCCTGGAGGGAGGCCAGGGTCGGGCCGATGCACGGGGTCCAGCCCACGCCGAAGACCACGCCGAGCGCGGGCGCGCCGAGCAGGCCGATGGTGGGCCGGCGGTGGCTGCGCACCTCCCGGGTGGAGAAGCCGGGCAGCAGGCCGGCGAAGGCCAGGCCCATCAGGATGGTGAGGATGCCCAGCACCAGGCTGATGGTGTGCCGGTACTGCAGCAGGGTGCTGCCGAAGTAGCCGAAGAGGGCGCCGCCGGAGACGAAGACGGCGGTGAAGCCGAGCACGAAGAGCAGCGCGCCGAGCAGCATCCGGCCGCGCCGGCGGCCGTCGGCGTCGGCCAGGTCGGCGGCCGAGAAGCCGGTCACGTAGGAGAGGTAGCCGGGCACCAGCGGCAGCACGCAGGGCGAGAAGAAGGAGACCAGGCCGGCGGCCACGGCCACCGGGACGGCGAGCAGCAGCGGGCCGCTGAGCACCGTCTGGTTCTGCCCCGCGGCGAGGATCACGGCTGCTCCGCGACGACCGGCGCGATCAGCTGGTCCAGCTCGTCCGGGGTGAGGCCCTTCATCGCCCGGGCGGCCACCCGGCCCTGGCGGTCGATCACCATGGTGGTCGGGATCGACTGCGGGTTGAGGCTGCCCTTGGGGAACTTGAGGATCTGGGTGCCGTCCGGGTCGTAGATGCTCGGGTACTGGATCCCGTTGACGTCCTCGAACCGCTTGGCGTTGGTCGGGTCGGTGTCCCGGGTGTTGATCCCGAGGAACTGCACGCCCTGGCCCTGGTACTTCTCGTAGGCCTGTTCCAGGCCCTTGGCCTCGGCCCGGCAGGGCGAGCACCAGGAGCCCCAGATGTTGACCACCACGATCTTGCCCTGGTAGTCGGAGAGCGTTACCGGCTTGCCCTCCAGGTCCTTGCCGCCGATCGCCGGCGCGGCCTTGCGGGAGGCCAGCGGGACGGTGTCCAGTCCGCCCTTGCCGATGACGAAGCCCGCCTGGGCGTCACCGCTGCCGCCGCTGCCCCCGGAGGCCGTCGAGCCGCAGCCGGCGAGGGTGAGGGCGGCGGCCGCGGCGGTCAGCGCGGCGGCCGTGCGGAGGCGAGGCGTACCAGACATGTGAAAAGTTTCGCATGGCACTTCTGGCCGGTTCAGGGGGGTCCGCCCTCGTGTGTCGGACCCCCGCTGAACTGGGGGTGTAAGGCCTTTCTAAAGCCCCGCGCCGGTGGTTAGGCCCCGAAGCTCTTCGCCACCGGCGCGTCGCCCTTGCGGCCCTTGCCGGTCAGGTGCGCGGGCAGCAGGTCGCGGGCCGGCTCCTGGTAGCCGATCGAGACCAGCCGGTCGCCCTCGTAGGTGAAGCTGGTGAGCGAGGCCAGCGAGCACTGCCGCTTGCGCGGATCGTGCCAGAGCCGGCGCTTCTCGGCGAACGAGCGGGCGATCCAGATCGGCGACTGGTGGCTGACCGCCACCGCCTCGTGGCCGCGGGCCGCGTCCCGGGCGGTGGCCAGCGCGGCCATCATCCGCACCGCGAGGTCGATGTACGGCTCGCCCCAGGACGGGCGGAACGGGTTGGTCAGGTACTTCCAGGCGGAGGGGTTCTTCAGCGCGCCGTCGCCGACGCCGAAGACCTTGCCCTCGAAGACGTTGCCGGCCTCGATCAGCCGCTCGTCCACGGCCACGTCCAGGCCGTGCACCTTGCCGATCGGGGCGGCGGTCTCCTGGGCGCGCTCCAGCGGGGAGGCGACCACGTGGGTGATGTCCCGGTCGGCCAGGTGCTCGGCCACCCGGTCGGCCATCTCCCGGCCCAGCTCGGAGAGGTGGTAGCCGGGGAGCCGGCCGTAGAGCACGCCCTCGGGGTTGTGCACCTCGCCGTGGCGCATCAGGTGCACCACCGTGATGTCGGTCATCTGACGTCCTCTCGGTTCTCGGTTCAGTGCTGCGCGGTGGCGCGGGCGGCGGCCTGGGCGGCGGCCGGCAGTGCGGCGGCGATCCGCTCGATCGCCTTCTCGTCGTGCGCGGCCGAGACGAACCAGGACTCGAAGGCGGACGGCGGCAGGTAGACGCCGTCGGCCAGCAGGCTGTGGAAGAAGGCGGTGAACCGGAAGGACTCCTGGGTCTTCGCCGTGGCGTAGTCGGTGACCGGCTGCTCGGTGAAGAAGACCGAGAACATGTTTCCGGCGCGCTGCAGCCGGTGCGCCACGCCCTCCTTGGCCAGCGCCTCGGCGACCAGGCCGGAGACGGTGTCGGCCACCCGGTCGAGGGTGGTGTAGACCTCGTCGGTGCAGTGGCGCAGCTGGGCCAGGCCGGCGGCGGTGGCGATCGGGTTCCCGGAGAGGGTGCCGGCCTGGTAGACCGGGCCGGCCGGGGCCAGCTGGGCCATCACGTCGGCCCGGCCGCCGAAGGCCGCGGCGGGAAAGCCGCCGCCCATCACCTTGCCGAAGGTCAGCAGGTCCGGCGCCCAGCCCTCCTGGGCGGCCTCCAGGCCGTACCAGCCGGCCTTGGAGACGCGGAAGCCGGTCATCACCTCGTCGGAGATGAAGAGGGCGCCGTTGGCCCGGCAGAGCCGCGCCAGGCCCGCGTTGAAGCCCGCGGCCGGCGGCACCACGCCCATGTTGCCGGGGGAGGCCTCGGTGATCACCGCGGCGATCTCGCCGGGGTGCCGGGCGAAGGCCTGCTCGACGGCGGCCAGGTCGTTGTAGGGCAGCACGATGGTGTCGCCGGCCTGGGCACCGGTGACGCCCGGGGTATCGGGCAGCGCGAAGGTGGCGAGGCCGGAGCCGGCGGCGGCCAGCAGGGCGTCGACGTGCCCGTGGTAGCAGCCCGCGAACTTGACCACCTTGGCCCGGCCGGTGAAGCCGCGGGCCAGCCGGATCGCGGACATGGTCGCCTCGGTGCCGGAGGAGACCAGCCGGACCTGCTCGACCGGGGCGACCCGGGCGACGATCTCCTCGGCCAGCTCCACCTCGCCCTCGCCGGGGGTACCGAAGGAGGTGCCGCGGACCACGGCGCGCTGCACGGCCTCCAGCACCGCGGGGTGGGCGTGGCCGAGGATCATCGGTCCCCAGGAGCAGACCAGGTCCACGTACTCGCGCCCGTCGGCGTCGGTCAGGTAGGGGCCGCTGCCGGACACCATGAACCGCGGGGTGCCGCCGACCGCCCGGAAGGCGCGCACCGGGGAGTTGACCCCGCCGGGGGTCACCGCCGACGCGCGGTCGAAGAGCGCTTGGGACTGAGGGGCTTCATAGGGGTAGCTCACGAGGCCCCATCCTCTCAAACCGGCTCCGGTCTCAAATCGTGTCCTTTACCTCTGCATGTCGGAGCCGATCATCTGGAACGATGATCCGTGTGCGGCCACGGGTAGATTCATCCCGCACACTGGATGTCACGAACCCCGGGCCCCCGGTCCCGGGTGACCCGGCGGGATCCGGTCGGCATGTCCGGATTCGGTCGCACGAAGGCGGCACAACGGGAAAATGGGGCCTCCGGCGGGACACCGGCGGCCCGGGGGTCTGTCGGTTCCGGCGAATTCCGGTGAGGATGGTCCGAGTGTCCGAGGAGCAGGACGGCTTCGAGCAGGCCGCGGGGGCACACCGCAAGGCGGCTCGTGCGGGAAGGGGAAGGCGGGGTGAAGGTCGCGTGGGGGTGACGTACAAGTACTTCGGGGCTCCCGACCGCGCCACCGCCGCCCGGGTCCCCACCGCGCTGGGCCCCGGCGGTCTCGGCCTGGACGCCGGCGAGCTGGGCTCGCTCGGCCGGCTCGGCGACCTGATGGAGACCAGCGGCTCGCCGAACGGACACCTCTCCACCAAGATCAAGCCGGAGACGATGAGCGCGATGGTGCTCACCGGCATCCAGGGCGTCCCGCTGCACCAGGTCCCGCCGCTCGAACTGGTCGTGCTGCACCCCGACTACGCCGTCGTCCAGCTCCCGCCCACGGTGGTCGAGCCGCTCCGCAAGGCCGACGAGACCGAGCTCGGCGCCGCCGCCTTCATCTGGTCCACCGTGCCGGACCGCCGCGGCCCGCGGGACGCCTTCGTCATCTACTCGATGCTGCACGAGTGGCAGGACTTCGCGAACCGGCTGCACGACGCGGGGCACCAGCTGTACTGCCTGGTCTGGCCCTGAGCACACCGACGGCGCGGCCCTCCCCGAGCGGGGAGGGCCGCGCCGCGTTTCCGGCAGGGGCGGTCAGCGCCGGGCTGCCACCGGGCGGCCACCGACCACCAGGAGCTCGGCGAGCTGCACGGTGTTCAGTGCCGCGCCCTTGCGGAGGTTGTCGTTGCTGATGAAGAGGATCAGGCCACGGTTCCCCTCCACGCTCTGGTCCTGCCGGATCCGGCCGACATAGCTCGGGTCCTGGCCGGCCGCCTGCAGCGGGTTGGGGATCTCGCTCAGCTCCACGCCGGGCGCCACCCGGAGCAGCTCCGTGGCCTGCTCGACCGACAGCGGGTTGGCGAACTCGGCGTGCACCGACAGGGAGTGGCCGGTGAAGACCGGGACCCGGACGCAGGTGCCGGCCACCCTCAGCTCCGGCAGGCCGAGGATCTTGCGGCTCTCATGGCGGAGCTTCTGCTCCTCGTCGGTCTCCTGCGATCCGTCCTCGACCAACGCGCCGATGAACGGGATCAGGTTGTAGGCGATGGTGCGGGGGAACTTCTCCCCCGCGGAGAACTCCACCGCCCGCCCGTCCAGCGCGAGTTCGGCACCTGCACCGGCGCCCTCGGCGGCCTGGCGGGCGAGTTCGCCCAGGCCTTCAACACCTCCGCCCGACACCGCCTGGTAGCTGCTGACGGTCAGTCGGACCAGCCCGGCCGCGTCGTGCAGCGGCTTCAGTACCGGCATCGCCGCCATGGTGGTGCAGTTGGGGTTGGCGATGATGCCCTTGGCGGCGTCCTTCACCGCCTCCGGGTTCACCTCGCTGACCACCAGCGGAACTTCGGGATCCGACCGGAACGCCGAGGAGTTGTCGATCACGGTCGCCCCGGCGGCGGCGAACTTCGGCGCGAGCGCCCGTGAAGTCCCTCCGCCCGCCGAGAAGATGACGATGTCCAGGCCGCTCGGGTCAGCGGTGGCGGCGTCCTCGACGACCACCTCCGCCCCCTTCCAGTCCAGCACCTTGCCCGCCGAGCGGGCGGAGGCGAAGTACCGGATCTCCGCGACCGGGAACTCGCGCTCCACCAGCAAATTGCGGATCACGGTGCCGACCAGGCCGGTGGCTCCGACGATTCCGATTCTGACACCGCCGGGAACAGCGCTCTCGCTGGCTGCGGACACCGGGGGCTCCTTTCGGGTTGAGCTCAACGGGGTTGAGACGTAGGGCGGAAGCGGTCCAGCAGGCGGGGCTCGCGCGGCTCCGCCATGTAGTTGATGTCACCGACGATGCCGTCGAGCGTCCGGCCCGCGCCGGTCCGGGTGTCCAGGAAGGCATCGTTGGCGGCCCTGGTGGCCGCCGAGAACGGCAGGCCGCCGAAGCCGGCGAACCGGATCGCGCCCTCGCCGTCCCGGCAGGGCATCACCTCGGCCCGGGCGAACCGGCTGGCCGCGAACGGCACGTCCAGCCGCCCGTCCTCGAAGGCCGCGCCGATCGCGGCGACCAGGTCGGAGCCGCCCGACAGCGGTTCGACCAGCTCGCGCACCTCCCGCTCGATCAGCTCCGCCTCGGCCTCGACCCGCTCCTCGTCGACTGGGAACCCGGCCGCGTGCGCGAAGCCGGACCGGACCAGCCGCATGCCCTCGCTGTTCTCGGCCGCGGTCGGGATGCCCCGGGCCTCGGCCGGCGACTTGCTGACCACCTTGGCGACCCCGCCCAGCGCGGCGGTCAGGCCGCCGTAGACGATCAGCTCGGCGGCCCGGTCGGGCTCGCGCGGGAAGACGCCCATGAACTGGTGCAGCACGGTGTGGACCCGAACTCCTGACGGGCCATCAGATGTGTCCAGGTACCTGGCCGCCAGCCGCGGGATGGCCCGCAGCGCGGCCAGGTCCTGCCAGAGGTGGCCGCCCTGCGGATAGGAGACCGAGATGCAGCGCACGCCCTGCTCGGCCGCCAGCACCGCCTCCAGCAGGGTGGTGGCGATGGTGATCGAGGGCGGCATCAGCACCGCCGTCAGGGTGCCGAACAGCTCCCGGTCGATGGTCAGTCCGGCCGCCGTCACCTCCCCCGCCATCCGGTCCACCTGCTGCCAGGTGCGCAGCGACTCGGTGATCGGCACGTCCTTGGAGTACGGCACGTTGTAGCCGATCCCGCCGCCCTCGTAGGAGGTGTAGCCGGAGGCCACGGCGGTGTCGAACAGCTGGCGGCCGTCCGGCGAGCCGTGCCGGACCTGGAGCGGGGCGCGGACGCTCTCGTTGAGCTCCCGCCCCCGCTCCCAGCCCTGGGTGATCAGCGGGTAGCCGTTCAGCCGGCCCGGATCGGCCGCCAGCGCCCGGCGGACGCTGTCGAACTGCAGCAGCCGGGTGTGCGAGTCGATGGTGACGGTCAGGACCTCCGGCTGCGCCCCGGCCTCCAGCGCGAGCAACAGCTCGCGCATCGCGGCGTGGTCGCCCACCCCGCACCGGGGCTGGACCAGCGGCTGCCCCGACTCCTCGGCCCGCGCCAGCAGTTCGGCGACGGTCGGCTTGCCGAGCGAGGCCGCGTAGCGGATCGACTCGTCCAGGTCCGGCAGGACCGCGAGGTTGACCGTGCTCAAGCCGTCACCGCTGACCCGCCCAGCAGCAGCGAGCTCTGCTCGGACCGGTGCTTGGCGCCCCGGAACCGTTCGCCCTCGGCCGCTCCGGCCCCGTGGTGCTCGGCGTGCAGGGCGCGGACGGTGTCGTCCAGCCGGTCCAGCGGCAGCAGCCGGCGCTCGGCCGCGCCGTCCGGTCCGACCACCGAGACCAGCCCGAGGCCGGACAGCGCCTCGGTCTTGACGCCCAGTCGGGTCAGCGCCTCGTCCACCCCGCGCTGGGTGCCGGTGAAGGCCAGCACGGTGCCGGCCTCGAACTCGACCGGCACCACGTCGAAGGCCGCGGCCCGCAGCTCGGCCAGGGCCGTGTCCAAGGAGCCTTCCTGGCCCAGCACCCCCTCGAACCGGTGCAGTTGGGCCTTGCGGTCGCCGACCACCACGGTCCGCCCGGATTCCTCCGTGCCGACCACGGTGCCCTCGGTGGCCGTCCGGCCGGCCTCGCCGCCGGGCCCCTGCAGAGCCCGGCAGACGATGGCCACCCCGTACGCCCGCCCGGCGGCGACCGAGCCGCCGTGCAGCACCTTGGCGCCGCCCGCCGACATCTGGGCGCACTGGTCGTAGCTGAGGTGGGTCATCAGCACGGCCTCGGGCACCTGGTAGGGATCGGCGGTGTAGACGCCGGGCACGTCCGAGTAGATCTCGCAGTGCCCGGCACCGAGCGCGCCCGCCAGGGCGACCGCGGTCAGGTCGGAGCTGTTGCGGCCGAGCATGGTGATCCGCCCGTCCGGGCGGACGGCCTGGCCGCCGGCCACCACGACCACCTGGTGCTCCGCCAGGGCGTCGAGCAGCGGCCGCGGGTCGATCGAGCGGATCGCGGCCCGGGTGGCGTTGTCGTCGCTGAGGATGCCGAGCTGCGGCGCCCACAGGTCGATCGCCGAGTGGCCCTCGGCGTGCAGGGCCGCGCGCAGGAACCCGGCGCTGACCATCTCGGCCGTCGCCAGCAGCTCGTCCTGCACCTCGGGGCTGAGGTCGGGGTCGATCGCCAGGGCGGCCTCCAGCAGGCGCCCGGTGGTGCCGGACATCCCGCTGACCACGGCGACCACCCGGTGGGTCGCCGCACGCCGGCCGAGGTAGCCGGCCACCGCGCGGTAGTCGGCCGGACCGGTGAAGGAGGAGCCGCCGAACTTGACCACCAGGACGGGGCGCCCGGCGCCGCCGTCCCCCTCCGGGAGGGGGCTCGACGGCACCGCGGCGGTAGCGGTGCTCACCTGGCGTTCACCAGTTCCTCCTCGGACTTGACGAGCTCCCACGAGGACTCCTCCTCCTCGCTGAGGATGGTGAAGACCCGGTCGATCGCCACGCCCAGGCCCCACACGTCGGTGTAGGCGGGCCAGCCGGGGTGCCCGGCGTCGATGTCCTGCTGGCGCGCGTAGGCGGCCTGCAGCCACTTGAAGGTGGAGGGCTTGCGGTGGTGGAAGTCGTGCTGGGAGAGGTCGCCCGGCACCACCAGGATGCGGGCCGGCAAGTGGTAGAACGCCAGCCGCAGGGTCCACCGGGTCCAGGCGCCGACCGCGGCGAGGCCGAGGCCCTTGGCGGGCAGCTCGTCGCCGTTGAACCGGCCCCAGGAGTGCGAGACGTGGAAGGCACGGCCGCCCAGGCTCTCGTCCTTGGACTTGAACCAGGCGTGCTCGCTGAGGAACTCCAGCAGCGCGACGATCTGGTAGAGCGGGATCAGCGGCACCAGCACGGCCAGCGCGAACGGCACCCAGGCGCCCTGCCAGGCGACCAGGCCGACCACCGAGCCGAGGTAGACCAGCGCCATCACCCGGCGGTACACGGCCGAGCGCCACAGGTTCTGGGCCAGCCGGGTGGCCAGGAACTCCGCGTGGAAGAGCGGCGAGACGACCGTCCAGCCGAGCTTGCGCCAGAGCGCCGGCACGCTCATACCGGGCCGGAAGCCCAGCTTGAGCAGGTGCTGGATGGTCGGGTCCGCGATGGTCGCGAAGGTCTCCTTGCGGTGGTGCAGGTTGATGTGGTCCTCGTAGTACTGGTCCGCGTCCTCGGTGCAGACCAGCGTGGAGAGGACCTGGGCGATCTCCCGGTCGTACTTGATCTTGCCGGTGAACCGGGTGTGCATGCAGTGGTGCGCGATCACCGTGGAGCAGACCCGGGAGGCGGAGACCGTCAGCACCCAGCTCAGCGGCAGCAGGAGCAGCCACAGGGTCCAGCCCTGGTCGACGATCCACCAGGCGGAGCCGATGCCGGCCGCCAGCGCCAGGACGTCGGCGATCAGGTAGGTGGTGGTGTTGAACCGCACCAGCGGCTGCTGGTCGGGTTGCGCCTTACCGGTGATCCACGTCCACAGGTGCTGCGTCCAACCGGGGAACCGGTCGAACGACGCGCGGATCGCGGCGGACTGGTCCTGTGCTTCGGCTGACGCGGACGCCCGTTCTGCCATCATGGTCATGGTTTCGTCCCTTCGCTTGCGGCACCGGGCGAGTCGGTCCCGGGGGACCGCTCGCACTCCTTGGCTGTCTCGGTGACGGCCGCGCCGAAGATCTCCAGGGCCTCGGCGGCCTCGGCGCGGCTGAGGTTGAGCGCGGGCAGGAACCGGACGACCACGTCGTCCCGTCCCGCGAGTTCGAAGAGCAGGCCCCGCTCCAGCGAGGCCCTGCGGAGCCGGTCGGCCAGCTGTGCGGCCGTCCAGCCGTTGACCGGGACGACCTCGACCCCGAGCATCAGGCCCAGGCCGCGGACGTCCCCGAGGAAGGGGTGGCGCCGCTGGAGCTCCAGCAGGCCCTCCCGGAGGAAGCCGCCGACCTCCCGGACGTTCTCCAGCAGGCCCTCCTCGGCGACCACCCGCATGAGCTCGGCGCCGGCCGCGAAGGCGAGCTGGTTGCCGCGGAAGGTGCCGGTGTGGGCACCGGGCTTCCAGCCGTCCATCCGCTCGTTGTAGATGATCACCGAGGCGGGGTGGCCGCCGCCGATCGCCTTGGACGAGACCACCACGTCCGGCTCGATCCCGTACTGCTCGAAGCTGTACCAGGTGCCGGTCCGGCCGCAGCCCGACTGCACCTCGTCGATCACCAGCGGGATGTCCAACCGCCTGGTGATCTCCCGCAGTTGCTGGACGAACTCGAGCCGGGCCGGCACCACGCCGCCCTCGCCCTGGACCAGCTCCAGGATGACGGCGGCCGGCTTGCGCACGCCGCCGTTCGGGTCGTCCAGCACATTGGCCAGGTACTGCGCGCAGTTGATCTCGCAGCTCTCCGGCTTCAGCGCCAGCGGGCAGCGGAAGCAGGAGGAGTACGGGAAGAACGAGGCGCCCGGCAGCAGGTTCACCAGGTGCTCCTTGGAGGAGCGCAGGCCGGTGATCGCGATGGTGCTCTGGGTGCTGCCGTGGAACCCGCCGTGGAAGGCGATGACGTCGCCGCGGCCGGTGTAGGTCTTGCACAGCTTGATCGCGGCGTCCACCGCGTCGGCGCCGGTCGGGCCGCAGAAGTGCACCCGGGAGCGCTCTCCCATGTCGCCCGGCAGCAGCGACAGCAGCCGCCGGGTGAACTCCTGCTTGGCCTCGGTCGGGAAGTCCAGCAGGTGGGTGGAGACGTCGAGTTGGCGGTGCGCGGCGGCGACCTGCCCGGGGTGGGAGTGGCCCAGCGCCAGCACCCCGGCCCCGCAGAGGAAGTCCAGGAAGCGGTTGCCGTCCAGGTCCTCCAGGTAGGAGCCGCTGCCGCCGGCGATCGCGATCGGCACGTTGCGCGGGTAGGTGCGGGCCGAGGACTCGTTGGCCGCCTGCTCCGCCAGCAGCTTGCGCGAGAGCGGGCCGGGGAGCTCGGTCAGCACCGCGGCGCGGTTCTCCCGCCCGGTCACTCGGACACCTCGTCAGCGGAGTTGGCGAGCAGCTTGCCGGCGCCGCGGGCGACCGTCTCGGCCCGCAGCGAGAGCAGGCTGAAGGAACCGGCGTCGGCGATGCCGTGCGAGGACTCGTTGAGGTTGAAGAGGAAGAGCGGCGGGATCTCCCGGCCGTCGGCGGCCGAGACCAGGTAGTCGTGCGAGACCGCCACCGCACCGCGCTCGGTGTGCGCCAGCTGTCCGGCCACCGCGGACAGGATCGGCGGGTGCGGCTCCTGGCCGGGGCCGCCGCCGAAGTTGCGGAAGCCGGTGGCGAGCACCACCAGGTCGAACCGCTCGCGGTCCTCCTGGCCGTAGTGCCGCTCGCGGACCACCAGTTCGACGCCGTCGCCGGCCACCGCGGCCGCGGTGACCACCGAGTTGTTGCGGACGTGCACCTTCTGGGCGCCGTCGAGCTTCTGCTCGTACATCATCAGGTGCAGCTCGCGCAGCACGTCCATGTCGACCGCGGAGTAGTTGGTGAACCGCAGGTCGGCGTCCAGCTCGTCCTTGCTCTGCTGGGAGGCGTGGAAGTAGTAGTCCACGAACTCCGGCATGATGCTGGCCTCGCTGAACGGCGAGGTGTCCTTGAGCCGGTGGGCGAAGCCGCGGGTCAGGTTGACCACCTCGGCCTGCGGGAACCGCCGGGCCAGGTCCAGGGTGAGCTCCACCGAGCTCTGGCTGGCGCCGACCACCGCGATCCGGCCGGTGCGCAGCTCGCCGGCCAGGCGCTCCACCGTGCTCTTGTAGCGGGTGAGGTGGATGACCCGGTCGGACTCGACCGCGTCGAAGGGCGCCGGGACGAACGGGGTGCGGCCGTGTGCCACCACGACGGCGCGGGCCAGCTCGGTCCCGCCGCCGGCCACCGTCACCCGGTAGCCCTCGGTGCCGTCCGGCAGGGCGGCGAACTCCACGGCGGTGACCGGCGAGGAGGTGCGCACCCGCTCGGCGAAGTGCGAGCCGACCCAGGTGATGTACTGGTTGTACTCCTTGCGGAGCGGGAACTCCAGGCCGAGGTTCAGGTACTCCAGCAGCCGGCCCTGCTCGTGCAGGAAGTTGAGGAAGGTGTAGTGGCTGCGCGGGTTGCGCGGGGTCACCAGGTCGCGGACCGGGTTGTTCTGGATGTCGGAGCCGTCCAGCAGCATCTCGGGCTGCCAGACGACGGTGTCGCGGGCCTCCAGGAAGAGCGGGCTGATCTCCGGGTGCAGCTCCTCCAGGGCCACCGCCAGCGAGATGTTGGCGGGGCCGAAGCCGATGCCGATGAGGTCGTGGATCTGCTCGGTCATGGTCTCGCTCAGTTCTCGGTGACGGTGAACAGCTCGGTGCTGCGGCGGGCGGCCAGCTCGGTGGTCCGCTGCTGGACGGCCTCGGCGGCCTCCTGGGCGGCACCCGGCTCGAAGACCTCGATGACGCCGTTGCGGCCCAGGTAGGAGGTGGCGGCGCGGGAGGTGTCGCCGACCTTGCTGGTGACGTACCGGGCGATCTCCGGACCGTCCTGCGCGGGCACGTCGGCGATCGCGGTGATCGCGCCGGCCGGGGCCTTCAGGAAGCCGATCGCCCCGACGCCTTGCAGTTCGGCGGGGATCTCGGGCAGCCGGTCGATGGTCCGGCGGTAGGCCGCGATGTGCAGGTCGTACGGGTTGAAGCCGTAGACCCGGTCGATCAGGTCCATGATGCCGTCGCCACCGGGGCGGGCCGCGACCTCGACGACCTTCATCTCCTCGGAGCCGTTGAGCAGCACCTCGACGTGGGCGATGCCGCGGTCGATCAGCAGCGCCTCGCAGGCCCGCAGCGCCAGCTCGCGCAGCGCCGCGTTGCCGGTCTCCCGGCTGGGCACCAGCTGGCCGGTCTCGGTGAAGTAGGGCGCGCCGCCCTTGGCCTTGTCGGTGACGGCGAGCACGGCCCGCTGCCCCTCGTAGTTGATCACCTCGACGGAGACCTCGTGGGTGGAGGTGATGTACTCCTCCACCTGGTAGCGCCCGTCGGCGAAGTCGTAGGTCGGGGCGATCTCCAGCAGCGAGGCCCGGCAGTGGTCGAAGGCCGCGGCCAGCCCGTCCGGGCCGTCCACCTTGACCACCCCGACGCTGCCCGCGAAGTCGCGCGGCTTCAGCACCACCGGGAAGGTCAACTCCTTTACCACTTCCTGGAGTTCGTCCAGGGAGCCGAAGAGCCGGTGGCGCGCGCAGGGGATGCCGGCCTGCTCGAAGGCGGCCTTCATGGTGTGCTTGTCGCGGGCCAGCGCCAGCGACTCCTCGGCCAGCGTGGGCAGGCCGTAACGGGTCGCGATGGCCACCGCGACGTGCAGGTTGAGCTCCAGGACCGGCACGACCGCGTCCGGGGTCAGGCCGGTCTCCCGCTCGATCGCCTCGACCGCCGCCAGCGCCTCCTTGGCGTTGTACGGGTTGGCCGGCAGCACGTGGTCGAACATCCGGTTCGCGTTGACCACGGTCGACTCGACCATGCCGAACACCGGGCCCGGGTAGGTCCGCAGCGCCGAGACCACGGCGCGCTCGCGCAGCAGCGGGTCGGCTCCGAGCAGCAGCAGGTAGTGGTCCCGGTTGGCCCGGGCCCCACGGAGGTTGAACACCAGAACTCCTCAGTTCACGAATTTCTCTTGCCCACCGCCGCCTTGACGGCGGATCTGGCGCGGTTCGGGATCAGGCGACCGTCTCGAGACGGGCGGGGTGCAGCTCCGCCCGGGCCGCTTCGGCACGCAACTCCTCGAGCAGGCCGACGAGTTCGTCGACGTCCTGGAGCACGTGGTCGACGCCCAGGGCGAGCAGGGCGTCCCCCTCCCGGCCGGTCTTGGCGCTGCCGACCGAGAGGTTGCCGCCGACGATGACCGGGCAGTCCAGCAGGCCCTGGTCGCGGACGGCGCGCAGCGGGGCCAGGTCCTCGAGGGCGTGGCCGTTGATGGAGCCGATCACGACCGCGAGGGCGTCCCCGTTCTCGGCGTGGCAGTCGGCGAACTCGGAGACCGGGGTGCAGGGTCCGAGGTTGACCACCTGGTAGCCGAGCTGGCGCAGCTGGAAGGCGATCAGGTGGTTGGCCACCGCGTGCGAGTCGCTGGCCGCGACGCCGAGGATCACCTTGGCGGCTGGGCGGGCGGCTTCCCGGTCGGCGGTCGTCAGGGTGGTGGACGGCCTCAGGTCAGTGGGTATCGCGCTCATCGGATTGTTCCTCAGGGGTCTGGGGTTCGACACGTACGGAGGCGAAGAGGTCGCGCAGGAAGGCGTCGAGGGTGGCCGCGTCGGCGGGGCCGACGATGCCGGCCAGCGGGACGTCGGTGTCGGAGTAGCTGAGCACGGTCTTGATCGGCTCGCCCTCCGCCCGCTGGCTCCAGCGCCAGGCCAGCGGACTGGTCCGGAACCGCTCCTCGCCCGAGATCCGGCAGGTCTCGGTCCCGAGCCGGTGGCCCGGCCAGACGAACCAGCCGTAGCGCGACCCGGAGTCGTCGGGCCGCACCTCGGGGGCCCCGACCCCCTCGGCGGTGATCATCTGCAGGAACCGGGAGGGCATGTGCAGCCCGGTGGCCAGCTCGAAGGTGTCCACCACGTCGGCGCCGCCGAATCTCGCCCCGACCTCCAGGAAGACGAGGCCGTTCGGGGTCTCGATGCCCTCCAGGTGGAACAGGCTGGTGGTGATGCCGACCGCGGCGAGGCAGTCGGCGGTCCAGCCGAGCAGTTCCTCGGTCGGGTCGATCTGGACCGAGCCGAGCGGCAGCCCCTCGGCGTAGCCGAGACAGGTGTTGACGTACCGGCTGGCCCGCACCGCCACCGGCTCGCCGTTCACGACCAGGCCGTCCACGTGGACGATCGGGCCGCTGACGAACTCCTCGATCTCGAAGCCGGCCGCCTCGGTGCCCTCCGGCAGGCCGTGCCCGCGCACCGCCTCCAGGGCGTCCGCCGGCGTGGGGTACACCCGGACGTTCTCGCTCGCGGCGCCGTCCAGCGGCTTGAGCACCGTCTCGGCCTTCCACGGGAGTTCGGCCGGGTCGGCGGCCAGCGCCGCGGCCAGCGGCAGGAAGTGCGGCACCCGCACCCCCGCCGCGGCCGCCTTGGCCTTCATCACGACCTTGTCGCGGAACGGCAGGATCTGCTCCTCGGTCTCCCCCGCGACGCCCAGCGCGGCCCGCACCCGGGCGGCTGCGATCAGATCGAACTCGGAGAGGGCGATGACCAGTTCGGGCTTCGGCAGGCCCTCGACGGCGGCCAGCACCTCGGTCGCGGCATCGCCGGTGCCCGGCCGCTCGATCCTGGTGCAGCGCAGGTCCGCGGGCAGGTTGGCCAGCCGGTCGGCGGTGCCCACGTAGCTGACCTCGTGGGCGGTGTGGTCGATGCCGTCGGCGTAGCGGATGAGCTTATCGGTGATCCGGTGCAGAACCAGGATGCGCATGGTGGTACCTCAGCTGGATGAGAAGCGGAATCAGCAGGACGGCGATGCACACGGAGCCGACGGCGCTGCCGAGGGAGACGGTGCGGGGATCGTGCGCGGTGGCGAAGACGGTGACCAGCAGGCCCGCCACCGGCAGGGAGATCTGGTTCAGCAGGATGATGATCGCGATCGTCTTCGCGAAGTGCTCTCTCGGGATCCGCTTCACCCGCTCCATCCGGATGAAGACGTTGAAGAACCCGATGCTCCCGATCAACAGCGAGTAACTCACCGCGAACTCTGGAAAGTTGGCGGATTGGCTGATCCCGATCCCGCCCAGGCAGATCATCCCGTAGGAGATCGCCAGGGCCGCCATCGGATTGAGCCGCTTGGCCAGCTTCGGCACCACGAAGGAGGTCAGGATGCCGACCACGCCGGCCGCCGTGGTGAGCACGCCGAAGTACCGGTCCGACTTGTGGAAGGTGCCGCTGGTGATCGCCGCGCTGGTCGACATGCCGACGCCCACCATCAGGTTGACCGTCATGGTCAGGCCGGCCAGTCCGATGATGGCCGGCAGCGAGCGCAGCGTCCTGGCCCCGTCCAGCACTCCGGCGCCGATCGACCGCAGGGTGGTCGGCTCGCCCTCGCCGGCCACCACCTCGGCGCGCAGGTGCGGGCGGAGCACGAAGATGTTGAGCGTGGTCAGGGCGTAGACCGCGCCGATCACCAGCAGCATGTCCCTGGTCGGCAGCACCGCGGAGAGCAGCGCGGCCAGCACCGGGCCGAGCACCTCGCTGGTCTGCTCGGTGCCCTGCACGACTGACTGCGCACGCACCATCTGCTCCATCGGCACGAACCGCGGCAGCGAGCTCTCCAGTGCGATGTAGGACTGGGCGTTGGCCAGCGCCATGCCCGCGACCAGCACGCAGAGCACCGCGAACTGGCCGCCCGGCACCGCGTACATCAGGCCGAAGGCGGCCAGCGCGAGGGCCGCGCGGACGCCGTCGGAGCCGACGAAGAGGAAGTAGCCGCGGATCCGGTCCGCGAGCACCCCGGCGATCGGCATGAAGAGGATCCGGGGCAGCCACTCCACGAAGAAGATGAGACCGCTCTTCGAGGCGCTTCCGGTGATCTTGTAGGCGAGCAGCGGGATGGCGAACAGCAGGAACTGGTCGCCGAGTGCGGCGACGGCCCGTCCGCCCACGAACTGCGCGACGTGACGTGCGCTCAAGTAGCCGTTTTGCCTAGCTTGTTCGCCTGGCAACCCGGTCTCGCCGGGGTCGATCGGCGTGCTGGTCAGCACTCCGGTGCGCGCCCCGTCGTCGGCGGTCGAGCCGTCCCCCGTCTCGCGGTCCATGCTTCTCCTGTGGTGCGTGGTGCTCGGCCAAGGCAGCCGTGAGCGGCGGCCGGCCGGATGCCGGGCGCGCTCGTTGAGAAAAGTGAAATCAGTTAATGGAAAAGCGAGTTGAAAGTGGATGCGGGCAGCCGGAATCTGCCGGACGACGCCTCGCTCGGCCGCTCCGGTGCGGCGCGTGGATCGGCCGGCGTCCGACGCCGGGTCAGGGCGTGGCCGTCTCGGCCCAGCTGATGTCCGCGCTGCGGCCGCCGCTGCCGTCGGCTGCCCAGCGCTCTCCTGCCGGACCGCGGAGGCTCCGCCGCCCGTTGCGACAACGGCCCCGCGTGGGCCGCCTGTTGAATCGCGTCAGTCGCGTTCCATCTGAGAATCGGCCCCCTGCGTCGTCCCGTTGTGGTCCCTGAGAGTCCGCGACGCCACTGCCCGTTCCCCCGGACGGCCGCCGAACTCACACACGACCTCAACCTACTTGCATGTCAGGCTCGGATCAAGCGTCTTCTGCGTGTGACGTTTCACCAGATGAACTAAGCCGGACCGCAGATGAACCGCGCGGGTGCCCGACTGCCCGGATGCTTCACGGGTCGTCTCGGCAGGAACCATTTGCGCAGGCAGCGGGCCTGCCGGGGTGAAAAAGCGGTGGGCGAGGCGGTCGTCCGCCTCGCCCACCGCGAGTTTGAGCCTCAGTCAGCCCTTGAGCATCAGTAGCGGTAGTGCTCCGGCTTGTACGGGCCGGCCACGTCCACGTCGATGTAGTCGGCCTGCTCCTTGGTCAGCGTGGTGAGGTGCGCGCCCACCGCGTCCAGGTGCAGCCGCGCGACCTTCTCGTCCAGGTGCTTCGGCAGGACGTAGACGTCGCGGCCGTACTCACCGGTCTTGGTGTGCAGCTCGACCTGGGCGATCGTCTGGTTCGAGAACGAGGAGGACATCACGAAGCTGGGGTGCCCGGTGGCGTTGCCCAGGTTCAGCAGGCGGCCCTCGGAGAGCACGATCACCGCGTGGCCGTCCGGGAAGGTCCAGGTGTGGACCTGCGGCTTGATCTCGGTCTTCCGGATGCCCTCGATCTGCGCCAGGCCGGCCATGTCGATCTCGTTGTCGAAGTGGCCGACGTTGCCGACGATCGCGTGGTGCTTCATCTTGGCCAGGTCGGCGGCCATGATGATGTCCTTGTTGCCGGTGGTGGTGATGAAGATGTCGCCCTCTTCGACGACCTCGTCCAGGGTGACGACCTTCAGCCCGTCCATCGCCGCCTGCAGCGCGCAGATCGGGTCGATCTCGGTGACCACCACGCGGGCGCCCTGGCCGCGCAGCGACTCCACGGCGCCCTTGCCCACGTCGCCGTAGCCGAGCACGACCGCCAGCTTGCCGGCGATCATCACGTCGGTGGCGCGGTTGATGCCGTCGATCAGCGAGTGGCGGATGCCGTACTTGTTGTCGAACTTCGACTTGGTGACCGAGTCGTTGACGTTGATGCCCGGGAAGAGCAGCACGCCGTCCTTGGCCAGCTTGTAGAGCCGGCGGACACCGTTGGTGGTCTCCTCGGAGACGCCGACGATGGACTTCGCCATCTCGGTGTACTTGGCCGGGCTGGCCGCGACCGAGCGGCGCAGCGTCTCCAGGATGATGCCGTACTCCTCGGAGTCCTCCGGGCCGACGGCCGGAACGGCGCCCGCGGCCTCGTACTCCACGCCCAGGTGCACCAGCAGGGTGACGTCACCGCCGTCGTCGACGATCGAGTCCGGGCCGGAGCCGTCGGGCCACACCAGCAGCTGCTCGGTGCACCACCAGTACTCCTCCAGCGTCTCGCCCTTCCAGGCGTAGACGGCGCAGCCCTGCGGGTTCTCGATGGTGCCGTTCGGACCCACCACGACCGCCGCGGCGGCGTGGTCCTGGGTGGAGAAGATGTTGCAGGACACCCAGCGGACGTCCGCACCCAGGGCCACCAGGGTCTCGATGAGCACCGCGGTCTGGATGGTCATGTGCAGGGAGCCGGCGATCTTCTTGCCGCGCAGCGGCTGCTGCTCGGCGTACTCGCGACGCAGCGCCATCAGGCCCGGCATCTCGTGCTCGGCGAGCTCGATCTCCTTGCGGCCGAACGTGGCGAGCGACAGGTCGGCGACCTTGAAATCGTGCACCGATCCGGCGCTGTCTGCGGTAAGAGTGCTGCTCACGAGATCCCCTTCAACGGTCGAGCACGTGGTCAGTCGCGTCGGCCCCGGTGTTCTCCCGCGACCACGTGCGGCACGACGGTTCTGCTCTGCGATCTCCGCACGTGAAGCGCCCGGGGACTCGGCGGCCGCCGCTTTGGTGGGTGGCGGTTCGCGTGGTAATGATCGGACAGACCGTCACTAGCCGAGTCAGGCTACATCATCGCAACTGACAGCAGGAGTGCTTCCGAGCTGCTGCTGTGCCTCCTGGGACCGGTCCTCGACCGGTCCTCCAGCAGGTCCGCCGACCACCCTCCGAACACGTGCGCGAGCGCCGCTCCCGGAGTCGGGAACGGCGCTCGCGGGCCGGGCTCGGCGGCGCCCGGTCAGCCGTGCAGGTAGGTGATGCCGAGCTTGGTCAGCTGCCACTGCTGGGCGGGGGCGCCGGTGGCGGCGGCGAGTTCGACCAGCGGGTTGCCCTGGGCGTCGCGGTCGGCACTCGCGGTGGCGGCGAGTGCCGGGGCCTGGGTGTCGGCCAGGGTGTAGCTGCCGCTGCCGGACGGGGTGAGCAGCCAGTGCTGGTTGGCGCCGCCGTTGCAGGACCACTGCTCGAGCCGGGTGCCCGGGGTGGTGGCCGCGCCGGTCGCGTCCAGGCACATGGCCCGGTTGCCGCTGAAGTCCAGCTCGTAGGCACCGCCGGCCTTGGCCTCCAGCACGAAGGACTGGTTGAGGCTGCCGCCGGCCGGATAGGTGATCGCGGCCCGGCCGTTGGTGCTGTCGCCGTAGGTCCCGCCGCCGGCCAGGTCGAGCACCTGCCCGGTGGCCGCGTTGGTCAGCTGGTACCAGGCGCCGTCCTCGGGCACGTCACCGAACGGGCGGCCGGGGGTGAGCGGCATGACCGTGGTGCCGTCGGCCTGGTCCAGGGTGCAGTAGGCCTCCTGCTGGGCCGGCTCGCCGTAGAACTCGGCCAGGCAGCCGCCCTCGCCGTGGTAGCCGGCCACCCGCAGGTGGAAGGACTGCCGGATCTCGTTCTCGCAGAGCGAGAGGATGCCGATCGAGTAGTCGCAGCCGTTGCGGGTGTTCTCCGAGAGGTCGATCACATCGCCGTTGGTGTACTCGTACGGCGAGGTGGTCCACTCTGCGCAGACCTCGTGGCCGTAGGAGACCCGGCGCTGGTCCAGGAAGCGGATGCCCGGGACCTGCTCGGCGGCCTGCCGCAGCGCGTCGTCGAAGGTGGGGACCACCCAGTTGTGGCCCCAGGCCAGGTCCTCGGGGAAGGCCGGGCAGCCCTGGGCGACCTTGGTGGCGTAGTCGTTGCTGCGGATGTCCGGGGTGATCGGGGTGAAGTAGGACTGGAAGACCAGCTGGTAGTCGCCGTCGGCGTAGCCGGCCCGGCGCATGGTCTGCCGGACGTCGGTGAGCGCGGCGACCACCTTGGGGATCACCTTCGCGGCCCGCTGGGTGATCGCGGCACTGCCGATGGTGTCCCGGCAGCCCTGCGACTTGGGGATCGGGAAGTACTGGCCGAGGCAGCTCTCCATGATCCCGCTGAAGTCGAAGTCGTCGTTGGCGCCGATCGTCACCACGACCATCCTGACGTTGTACTGCGCCGCGGTCTTGGCGAGTTGGGCGTCCTGCTTGGGCTCGCCGAAGTCGCCGCTGCCGCCGCCGGTGGTCTGCGCCAGCACCGGGTCGCTGACCAGGTCGCCGGTCTGGGCGCCGGAGCAGGCCAGGTCGACGGCGGTGAGGCCGGACAGGCCGGTGTCGAAGATCTCCGACTGCGGGTGCCGGTGGCAGTAGTCGGTGGGGCCGTCGGTGCCGGCGAAGTAGCCGTCGCCGGTGTCGGTGCCGGCGCCCTCGCCGGAGATCGCGCTGTCGCCGAGCGAGACGATGGCGGGGGCGAGGCCGGCCCGGGCGGCGGCGGGGGCGGCGGGGGCAGCCGGGGCGGCGGCGGCCTGGGGGGCGGCGGTCAGACCCAGTGCGGCGGCCAGCGCGGTGGCGGCGAGCAGGGCGGCGGGGCTGCGGTGGGGGCGTCTCCTGGGCACGCAGGACTCCTTCGAGGGGGGCGGAGCGGTGCGGTGAGCGGAGTCACATGCTAGGTACTGACAAGTAATGCAACAAGGCTTCGGACCGCAAAAGTTGAGCACCCCTCAGGTCTGCGCGCCGCCGGACAGCACGGAGCCGCCGCCCGGACCGCCCCAGGAGGGGAGGCGGTGGGCGGCGGCTCCGTCGGGCAGTCAGCCCTCGTTGACGCAGGTGTTGCCGAAGGCCGGGTTCAGCAGGCCGATCACGTTCACGCTGTCGCCGCAGACGTTGACCGGGATGTGGATCGGGACCTGGATCGCGTTGCCGGAGGCGACACCCGGGGAACCGACCGCGGCGCCCTCGGCGCCAGCGCTGGCCATGGCGGAACCGGCACCCGCAGCCACGATGCCGACCACGGCGGCGCCGACAGCGGCAGCCTTCTTGACGCTCATATTGAGTCTCCTTGTTGCTGAGCACGATGCGTGCATGATCAGGAACGACGCCCCGTCGCACCGGTTCCGGTCGGGGCGCGCGAATCACCCGTTCGTACTAATCAGATGGCGCGACCCGGCGATCGGGTGATGTTTCACGCCGGTACCCGTTTCCGGTGGCCCGGCTCCTCGTTCTCGTTCCCGAAGCGCTTTCACGTACAGCTCGGGAATGACCCGGGAAACCGTCCCGGGGAATCAACGGAGGAAAACCCATGCGCAAGTTCTCGAAGACCCTGGTGCTCTCCGCCGCCGCGGCCGGCCTGCTGCTGGGCGGCGCCGGTGCCGCCGCCGCCAGCTCGGGCGCCGAGGGCGTCGCCGCCGGCTCCCCGGGCGTGCTCTCCGGGAACCTGATCCAGGTTCCGGTGCACGTCCCGGTCAACGTCTGCGGCGTCACCGTCGACGTGATCGGCGCCCTGAACCCGGCGTTCGGCAACACCTGCATCAACCACGGCTGATCCGCTCCCCCGTCAGACCCAGGAGGTCCCCCCATGAACGCGAAGAAGATCGCGATCCTCTCCACCGCGGCCCTCGGCCTGGCGCTCGGCAGCGCCGGCTCCGCGCTGGCCAGCGCCGGCGCGGAGGGCGTGGCCGCGCACTCCCCCGGCGTGCTCTCCGGCAACGCCGTCCAGGTCCCGGTGCACATCCCGATCAACCTCTGCGGCGACACCGTCAACGTGATCGGCCTGCTGAACCCGGCCTTCGGCAACACCTGCATCAACGCCGACGCTCACCCGCAGCCGTCCGACGACTGCTGAGAGCCTCCCGTGCGCTGCTGGCCCCCCGGACCGTGTCCGGGGGGCCAGCGCCGCATCCAGGCAGGCGTCAGTCACCAAGAGGGAGAACCGAGTTGACCACCTCCACCACCCACGCGCTGGCCGCGGCCGGGGCCGCCCTGCTGCTGGTCCCGGTGGCGGCCGGCGCCGCCGCGGCCGCCGCGCCCGCGTCCACCGCCGCCCTGCGGCCCACCCAGGTCGGCCCGGCGCTCGGCGCGCTGCACGGCACCACCGGCTACGTGCTCGGCCCCGTCAAGGACCTGCGGCTGGACCCGTTCGCCCAGTCCGCGGCCGACCCGCTGAACAACGCCCTGGCGGTGCAGCCGGACAACGGCGTGCCGCAGGTCTCCACCACCGCGGCCACCGGCTCGCTGAGCGGCGGCGGCGGCGCCAAGGACCTGCCGGTGGCCGGCCTGCTGCTCGGCGCCCTGCCGGGGCACTGAGCACCGGGCGCGCCGGCGCGGAGCAGACAGCACGGCGCAGGGCCCGGTGCGCGGCAGCGCACCGGGCCCTTCCGCACCGCCTCAGCCCTGGTCGCCCCGGGTCGCCTCGTCGGCCACCGCGGATCCGGTGGAGAGCAGGTTCTGCGCCGCCTGCAGCACCGTGGTGTTCTGCTGCGGGCCGCCCAGGCTGGCCTTGGCGCCGGGCACCGCGGAGACCGCGCCGGGCACCAGCCGCGGGTCCAGGTCGCCGGTGGTCAGCGAACCGTCCTTGAGCTGGCCGTCGGCCCCCTCGACGAAGGAGAGCGGGTGGCCGATGCCCACCGCCGGGCCGATCGCCTTCAGCGGGGCCTGCGGCGAGTCCAGGTCCAGGTTGCCGGGGCGGACCCCGTCGGCCACCGCGGGCAGCGGCAGCGCGGTCTCCAGGCTGGGGCCGACCCGGCTGAAGTTCAGCGGCGGCACCAGCTGGTCGGGCATCATCTCGTGCTTGCCCTGCTCGGCCGGGACCGGCGGCAGCACCGGGGAGGCGGGCAGCGCACCGTTCACGTCGCCGCCCAGCGGCAGCATCGGGGCGTGCTGGGTGACCGTCTCCAACGGCACCCGCAGCGGCACGGTCCTGGTCGCCAGCCCGTTCTCCAGCGCGGCCACCTGACCGGGGGTCATCGGGGTGGCCGGCGCGGCCTGGGCGGACTGGGCGGCCGCCTGGCCGGCGATCGCCGAGGCGCCGACCGCCAGCAGCAGGGCACCGCTCCGCTTGGACAGCTTCATCGTCTTCTCTGATCCCGTCTCGTGAGGCAGATGAGGGCAGGCACCCCGAACTGCCTCAACGATCCGGGGGCCCGGTAGTGGGCGTGCCGGTCCACCGCTTAGCCCGCGCGGAGTATTAGTACGACCACGGAACCGCCCGAACGGGCCGTCCGCCGGTTTTTCCGCCCCGCCTCGCGTAACTTTCCCGCCCGCCGTTCTTTGATATCGGTGTCGCCGCACCACGGTGGCCGGTTCGGACGCCCGATCGCCCGGCAGCCGGAGATCCTGCCGCTGGCGGTCCCATTCGAGAAGAGTCGTGCCCGAATAGGCCCCGCAATCCGCGGTGACCAGGGACCAGGGCAATTCGTTTCACACATTGCACCGAGACGCAGCGACGCAGTAACCGAGAGAGGAATTCCCATGATCAAGAAGACCCTGGCCGTCGCCGGCCTGGCCGCCGCCGCCCTCGGCGCGGCCGTTTCCCCCGCCATGGCGATCGGCAACGCGGACGGTTCCGCGGCCAGCCTGTCGGGCAACGGCGGCACCAACAACACCGGCACCTGGGGCGACCACAGCCCCAACTTCCACGTGCTGGACAACGCCAACATCTGCCTGCCGGAGATCCACCACGTCCAGGTCGGCCTCATCCCGGTCCAGGCGGACATCCCGGTCGGCAACCAGCAGCTGCACCAGGTCTGCAACGTCGGCCAGCCGACCCAGAGCAACGGCGACGGTGTCGCCTCGCACCTGATCGGCTGATCCAGCCGCTCCCCGCTCCACCCACCGCAGCCAGCGGTGTCCGTTCCCACCATCACCGAGCTACTGAGCTAGAGAGAGCACCTCATGCTGAAGAAGGTCTTCGCCACCGCCGGTCTGGCCACCGCCGCCATCGCGATGGCCAGCGCGCCCTCCTTCGCCATCGGCGACGCGGACGGCTCCGCCGCCTCGGTCCAGGGCGACGGTGGCACCAACGCCACCGGCACCCACGGCGACCACAGCCCGAACTTCCACACCCTGGACAACCCGAACATCTGCCTGCCCGAGGTGCACCACGTCCAGGTCGGCCTCATCCCGGTCCAGGTGGACGTCCCGGTCCTGAACCAGCAGAACCACCAGATCTGCAACGTGGGCCAGACCACCCAGAGCAACGGCGACGGCGCCCTGTCGCACCTGATCGGCTGATTCAGCCGCTCCCCGCACCACCCTGACCCTCCGGAGCAGTACCTGACCCGACGGAGCAGTACCCGAGCGGGGTTGGCGGAGCACTCCGGCCAGCCCCGCTCAGTCATTCGAGGAACGCGTTCCACCGAGAGGAGCAATCTCATGCAGAAGATGCTGGGTCGGGCCACCGCCGTTGCGGCCAGCGCCCTGATGATGGTCGGCCTGGGTGCCACCGCGGCCTCCGCCCACGTGGCGGTCGGCGGCGAGGGCGGCGGCGTGGTCACCGCGCACCACCCCTTCGCGGCGGGCTGGGGCGAGGGCTTCGCCTGCGCGGGCCACGTGCACACCATGGGCGAGAAGGCCTTCTGGGCGACCGATGACGCGGCGGGCGGCGAGGGCGGCGGCGAGGTCGCCATCGACGGCTGGCACCACCACGGCTGATCGGCCGCAAGACTGAGGGGGCGTCAGCCATATGGCTGACGCCCCCTCAACATGCCGTCAGGATCAGAGCATCGGCGGGCTCAGAGCATCCGGGCGGCCTCGACCGCCCAGTAGGTGAGGATCTGCTCGGCCCCGGCCCGGCGGATCGCCAGCAGGGTCTCCATGATGGTCCGCTCGCGCTCGATCCAGCCGTTCGCGGCGGCCGCCTCGACCATCGCGTACTCGCCGGAGATCTGGTAGGCCGCCACCGGCACCGGCGAGCGGTCGGCCACCTGGCGCAGGATGTCCAGGCAGGGCATGGCCGGCTTGACCATCACCAGGTCGGCGCCCTCGGCCAGGTCCAGCTCCAGCTCGCGCAGCGCCTCCCGGGCGTTCGCCGGATCCTGCTGGTAGGTCTTCCGGTCGCCCTGCAGCGAGGAGGCCACCGCCTCCCGGAACGGGCCGTAGAGCGCCGAGGCGTACTTGGCGGTGTAGGCCAGCACGGCGGTGTCCTGGTGACCGGACTCGTCCAGCGCCCGCCGGATCACCCCGACCTGACCGTCCATCATGCCGGACGGGCCGACCACGTGGACCCCGGCCTCGGCCTGCACCACGGCCATCTCGGCGTACCGGGCCAGGGTGGCGTCGTTGTCCACCGAGCCGTCCGCCGCCAGCACGCCGCAGTGGCCGTGGTCGGTGAACTCGTCCAGGCACAGGTCCGACATCACCACCAGCTGCTCGCCGACCTCGGCGACCACGTCGCGGATCGCCTGCTGCAGGATGCCGTCCGGGTCGGTGCCCGCGGAGCCGGTGGCGTCCTTGTGCTCCGGCACGCCGAAGAGCATGATCCCGCCGATGCCGGCCTCGGCCGCCTCCACCGACGCCTTGCGCAGCGTCTCCCGGGTGTGCTGGACCACGCCCGGCATCGAGCTGACCGGCACCGGCTCGCTGATCCCCTCCCGGACGAACACCGGCAGGATCAGCTGGGCCGGGTGCAGCCGGGTCTCGGCCACCAGGCGGCGCATCGCCGGGGTGGTCCGCAGCCGGCGGGGCCGGATGTCGGGGAACGTCATGACTCCTCCACGTGCTCTCTGTCCGCGGGTCAGCGCGCCTTGCGTCGGGAGCCGGGCCGCCGCTCGCTGGGGCGGTACACCGGCTCGCCGGCCGAGGTCGCGGCGTCCCGCCGGCCGGCCCCGAACTCCGCCAGCGCCTGGGCCAGCGCCGAGGCGGACGGCGCGGGCGCCATCACGTCGACCCGCAGGCCGTGCTCCTCGGCGGTCTTGGCGGTGGCCGGACCGATACAGGCGATGATAGTGACGTTGTGCGGCTTCCCGGCGATTCCGACCAGGTTCCGCACCGTGGAGGACGAGGTGAAGAGCACCGCGTCGAACCCGCCGCCCTTGATCGCCTCCCGGGTCTCGGCCGGCGGCGGCGAGGCGCGCACGGTCCGGTAGGCCGTCACGTCGTCCACCTCCCAGCCGAGTTCGACCAGGCCGGCCACCAGGGTCTCGGTGGCGATGTCGGCGCGCGGCAGCAGCACCCGGTCGATCGGGTCGAAGACCGGGTCGTACGGCGGCCAGTCCTCCAGCAGCCCGGCGGCCGACTGCTCGCCGGAGGGCACCAGGTCCGGCTTGACGCCGAAGTCCACCAGCGCCTGCGCGGTGGTCTCGCCCACCGCGGCGACCTTGATCCCGGCGAACGCCCGGGCGTCCAGGCCGTACTCCTCGAACTTCTCGCGGACCGCGCGGACCGCGTTGACCGAGGTGAAGGCGATCCACTCGTAGCGGCCGGTGACCAGGCCCTTGATCGCCCGCTCCATCTGCTGCGGGGTGCGCGGCGGCTCGACCGCGATGGTCGGCACCTCCTGCGGCACCGCGCCGTAGGACCGCAGCTGCTCGGAGAGGCCGTGCGCCTGCTCCTTGGTGCGCGGCACCAGCACGTTCCAGCCGAACAGCGGCTTGGTCTCGAACCAGGAGTGCGAGGAGCGGTGCGCCACCTGCTCGCCCACCACGGCTATCACCGAGGTGTTCGGGTCCACCGGCGCGGAGACCGGCGAGGGCAGCACCCGGGCGGCCTTCAGGTCGGCGGCGATCGCGCTCAGCGTGGAGGTGAAGGTGCGCTGCCGGGTGGTGGTGCCGGAGAGCGTGGCGCAGAGCTGGGCGTCCGGCTTGCGGCCGTGCGCCACCAGCGCGTTGCAGGTGGCGGGCAGCTGGCCCAGGGTGGTGCGGACCACCAGGGTGGTCTCCGGCGCGCCCAGGTCGACCAGGGCGCCGGCCAGCAGCGCCGAGCCGTCCACGAAGCGCACGTCGGCGCCGTTGCTGCCGCGCAGCGGCACGCCCGCGTAGGCCGGCACGCCGACCGACTGGGCGACGCCCGGGATCACCTCGAACGGCAGCCCGGCGCGGGCGCAGGCCAGCATCTCCTCGGCGGCCCGGCCGTCCAGGCCCGGGTCGCCGTCCACGGTGCGGACCACGTGCTTGCCGGACTGCAGGGCCTCGCCGATCAGCTTGCCGATCGCGGCCGGGTCGCTGCCGCCGATGTCCAGCGGGCCGCTCTCGCACTCGGCCGGGCTGTACAGCTGCACGCCCTCCGGGCAGTGGCTGCGCACGGCGGCGGCGGTCAGCGGGTCGGCGATCAGCAGGTCGGCGGTGGCCAGCACCTCGACCGCACGCAGCGTCAGCAGACCGGGGTCGCCGGGGCCGGCACCGAGGAAGGTGCAGCGTCCGGCCCGGTCGGCGGTGGCGGTGGGGCTCATCAGGCTCGCTCCCCGATCAGACCGGCCGCCCCGCCGTCGAGCAGCCGGGCCGCCAGCGCGTGGCCGAGGGCCCGCGCCGCCGACTCGGCCGGCTCACCGGACTCGAGCGGGCCAGTAGTGGACATCGTCAGCAGGGTGGCGCCGTCGGTGGTTCCGACCACGCCCTCCAGCCGCAGTTCGTTGCCGCCCGCCGGGCGGGCCAGCGCCGCCACCGGGGCGGAGCAGCCGGCCTCCAGCGCGGCCAGCAGGGCGCGCTCCGCGACCACCGCGGCCCGGGTCGGGGCGTGGTCCAGGGCGCCCAGGGCGGCGGCCAGTCCGGGGTCGTCGGCCCGGCACTCGAGCGCCAGCGCGCCCTGGCCGGGGGCCGGCAGCATCAGCTCGGGCGCCAGGTGCTGGCTGATCTCGGCGGACCGGCCGAGCCGGTTGAGGCCGGCGGTGGCCAGCACCACCGCGTCCAGCTCGCCGGAGTGCACGAAGCCGATCCGGGTGTCCACGTTGCCGCGGATCGGAACGGTCTCGATCTCGGCGCCGCGCTCCCGGGCCCAGGCGTTCAGCTGGGCCATCCGGCGCGGCGAGCCGGTGCCGATCCGGACCGGGCGGTCGGTGGTCTTCTCGACCAGCGCCTCCAGGTCCAGCTGCTCGCGGGCGACCAGGGCGTCCCGGGCGTCCTCGCGCTCCGGCACCGCGGCCAGCACCAGGCCCTCGGGGGCGGCTGTGGGCAGGTCCTTGAGCGAGTGCACGGCGAAGTCGATCCGGCCGGCCAGCAGCGCGTCGCGCAGCGCGGAGACGAAGACCCCGGTGCCGCCGATCTGGGCCAGGTGCTCCCGGGAGGTGTCGCCGTAGGTGGTGATCTCCACCAGTTCGACGGCGCGGCCGGTGACCCGGGTGACCTCGCGGGCGACCATGCCGGACTGCGCCATGGCCAGCGCGCTGCGCCGGGTGCCCAGCCGCAGCGGTATCGTTTCGGCATCCAACTGGCCCTGCTGCATGCTCAGTTGACCATTCATAGCGTTTTCGTCCCGGTCGTGCTGGTGGTCGAGAGGGTGGTTCATCGGGCCGCTCCGCCCGCGAGACTACCGCCGGTGGGCTGTGCCTGGGGCCCGACCGGCGTACCCGATACCGCGCGCACCGCGCCCGGGTCGAGGTCGAACAGCTCACGGAGCGCCTCCGCGTAGGAGGCGCCGCCCGGCTCGGCGGCCAGCTGCTTGACCCGCACCGTGGGCGCGTGCAGCAGCTTGTCGACCACCCGCCGGACGGTCTGCGCCACCTCGGCGCGGGACCGGTCGTCCAGGTCGGGCAGCCGGGACTCCAGGCGGGCCAGCTCGGCGCCGACCACCTCGGAGGCCATCGCCCGCAGCGCCACCACGGTGGGGGCGATCCGGGCGGCCCGCTGGGCGGCGCCGAAGGCGGCCACCTCCTCGGCGACGATCTCGGTGACCGCAGCCACGTCGCCCGCGCCCGGCCCGGCCGAGTCGGCCCGGGAGAGCGACTCCAGGTCGACCAGGTGGGCGCCCGGCAGTTCGTGCACCGCGTGGTCCACGTCCCGCGGCAGCGCCAGGTCGAGGAAGGCCAGCGGCGTGGCGGCGGTCCGCACGGCGAGCGCGGCGGCCACCTCGGCGGCCGGGATCACCACGCCGGGCGAGCCGGTGCAGGAGATCACCAGGTCCACGTCGGCCAGCGCCTGCGGCACCTTGGCCAGCGCCACGGTGCGGGCGCCCAGGGTGGCGGCCAGCCGCTCGGCCCGCTCGGGCGTGCGGTTGGCGATCAGCAGGTCGCTGACCCCGGCCCGGGAGAGCGTGGCGGCGGCCAGCGAGCTCATCGAGCCGGCGCCGACCACCAGGGCCCGCTTGCCGGCGATCTCGCCGGCCCCGGCGGCCACCTGCTCCAGGCCGAAGGTGACCAGCGACTGGCCGGCCTTGTCGATGCCGGTCTCGCTGTGCGCCCGCTTGCCGACCCGCAGGGCCTGCTGGAACAGCTCGTTGAGGCCCCGTCCGGCGGTGTGCTCGTCCTGGGCGAGGGCCAGCGAGTCGCGCAGCTGGCCGAGGATCTGGCCCTCGCCGACCACCATCGACTCCAGGCCGCAGGCGACCGAGAAGAGATGGTGCACCGCGCGGTCCTCGTAGTGCACGTAGAGGTGGGAGGTCAGCTCCTCCAGGTCCACCCCGCCGTGCTCGGCGAGCAGCCGGGAGAGCTCGGCGACGCCGGCGTGGAACTTGTCCACGTCCGCGTAGAGCTCGATCCGGTTGCAGGTGTTCAGCAGCGCCGCCTCGGAGACGGTGGGGGTGGCGGACGCGTCGTGCAGCAGCCGCGCGGGCGTGCCGCCGGTCAGGGCGGCGCGCTCCAGCACGGTGACGGGTGCGGTCAGGTGGCTCAGACCGACGACGAGCAGGCTCATGCCGGGAGCACCGCCTGCCGGTCGGTCTCGCCCTTGTCCTTGCCCCCGGCGGCGGCCCGGCGCAGCTTGGCGGCGGCAGCCCGCACCGGACCGGGCGCGCGCTCGCGCACCGGCTCCTCGGCGGGGCCCTCCTCCTCCGGCTCCTCGCCGGCCTTGCGCTGCTCGTGGAAGGCGAGGATCTGCAGCTCTATCGAGAGGTCGACCTTGCGCACGTCCACCCCGTCCGGGACGGTCAGCACGGTCGGCGCGAAGTTGAGGATGCTGGTCACCCCGGCCTCGACCAGCCGGTCGCAGACCTGCTGGGCGGCGCCCGGCGGGGTGGTGATGACACCGATGGAGACCTGCTGGCTCTCCACGATGGACTCCAGTTCGTCCATGTGCCGCACCGGGAGGCCGGCCGCCGTGCCGCCGACCACCGCCGGGTCGGCGTCCAGCAGGGCCGCCACCCGGAATCCGCGGGAGGCGAAGCCCCCGTAGTTGGCGAGCGCGTGGCCCAGGTTCCCGATCCCGACGATCACGACCGGCCAGTCCTGGGTGAGACCGAGCTCACGCGAGATCTGGTACACGAGGTACTCCACGTCGTACCCGACACCGCGGGTTCCGTAGGAGCCGAGGTAGGAGAAGTCCTTGCGCAGCTTCGCGGAGTTCACCCCGGCCGCGGCGGCCAGCTCCTCCGAGGAGACGGTCGGCACGGACCGCTCGGAGAGCGCGGTGAGCGCCCGCAGGTAGAGCGGGAGGCGGGCGACGGTGGCGTCCGGGATGCCGCGGGCACGGGTCTGACGTCCCACAGGGGTGCGGCGCATGGAGCCTCCGTCGGCAGGGGTGGGGGGCGGTGTCTGGGGAGTGGATCGGCCGATTGCCACGGTGCTCCTGTGGGTGAAGCTGGGCTTTGGCAGCCAGGCTATGCGTTTGTGAACGTGTGCACAAAGATGGTGTCCGTTTTGTCCGGCCACAGTGACGCGCATCACGCCGCATCCGGACTCCGAACGGCCGTCCGAGGGGAACCGGACGGCCTCCGGATGGTTCGGGCAAGCAGCACCAAAGCGGCGGGCGGCCGGACCCGGCCGCCCGCCCGCCGGCTCCTGGCTAGCGGCCGGTCAGCGCGGTCCGCAGCCGCTTCTCGTCGACCCGCCAGAAGTCGTGCTGGCGCCCGTCGATCAGCGTCACCGGGATCTGCTCCGCGTACGTGCGGTAGAGCTCCGGGTCCTGGGTGATGTCCCGCTCCTCGAAGCCGGACCCCAGCTCGGCCACCACCCGGGTGATCACCTCCCGCGCGTCGTCGCAGAGATGGCACCCGGGCTTGGCCAGCAGGGTGACGGTCCGGTCGGCGGGGTCGGCGCTCTTGGCGCGGCGCAGCAGTGGGCTCACCCGGCCATTGTGCGCCGCGACGGGGGCAGCCGGATGCCCGCCGCGACCTGGGAAAGGTTGCGTCGGTGGTGGGGCGGATCGAGGCTCGGCCCGGACGCCGTTCCTTGATCCGCCCCACCACTGACGCAACCTCTATGCTCGGTCCCATGGCCGCGCTGCGAAGGCTCACCCACCCCAGGCGTTCCCCCTCCGAGCGGGCCGCCCTGGCTGGCGAGGCCGCAGCCGACGCGGCCGAGCGTGCGCTCCGCGAGGCCGGCCCGGCGCTGGCGGAGGAGGAGCCGGAGGGGCCCGGGGGGCCGCCGGTGGACCACCCGCACGGCGCCGCCTTCTTCGACTGCGACAACACGATCCTGCAGGGCGCCGCCGTCTTCTACCTCGGCGTCGGCCTCTACCGCCGGAAGTTCTTCACCCGCCGCGACGTGGCCCGGTTCGCCTGGCAGCAGGCGATGTTCCGGCTGCGCGGCGCGGAGGACCCGGACCACATCGCCGACGCCCAGTCCACCGCGCTCTCGCTGGTGGCCGGCAAGCGGACCGCCGACCTGGAGGCGATCTGCGAGGAGATCTTCGAGGACATCGTGGCGGCCAAGGTCTGGCCGGGCACCCGGGCGCTGGTGCGGATGCACCTGGACGCCGGGCAGCGGGTCTGGCTGGTCACCGCGGCGCCGGTGGAGGTGGCCCGGATCATCGCCCGCCGGCTCGGCATGACCGGCGCGCTCGGCACCGTCTCCGAGGTCTCCGACGGCATGTACACCGGCCGGCTGGTCGGCGAGATGCTGCACGGGCCGGCCAAGGCCGAGGCGGTCCGGGCGCTCTCCCGGCGCGAGGGCCTGGACCTCGGGCGGTGCGCCGCCTACAGCGACTCGTCCAACGACATCCCGCTGCTCTCGCTGGTCGGACACCCGTTCGTGGTCAACCCCGACGGGCGGCTGCGCAAGTACGCCCGGGCGCACGGCTGGCGGGTGCAGGACTTCCGGACCGGCCGCAAGGCGGCCCGGATCGGCGTGCCCGCCGCGATCGGCGCGGGCGTGCTGGGCGGTGTCGCGGTGGCCGCGATGGCGCTGCGCCGGCGCCGGCGCTGACCCCCTCCCCCTTCCGGCGGCCGTCCAGCGCTGACCGGCCGTTCCTCCGGCCTGCCCCGAGCAGGCCTGCCGCGCCCGGGATCTGACGCGCCGTCCGCTCGTTCGACCGCTGACCGGATCTGATCGTTCGAACGCCCCGGAAACTCGGGGATTGGCGGTCCCACCGACTGGGAAACCGGCCGCCCGACCTCGGAATCGGTCACACTCAGCCGTCGAGCGGTCACCGATGCCACCTGCCGTCGCCGCTCATCCGGTCAGTTTCGGGTCAGATACCACGAGAAGTGGATGCCTATCGACCACTTCGGCCACACGGTGTAGCTGTCATTGCACAAAGCGTTATTCTCTCCTGGATGCACGCCCACCCCAGGTGTCCCCCCGACGGGGTGACGGGGAGTGTGCTCTCCGCGCAGGCGGAGGTGATCCGTCCACAGTTCTGCCTCTGGGAGTCCCGTGTACCCACCCGTCCGGAACGACGCGCCTGCTCCCTCCTGCCCGTCGGCCTCCGCCACCACGAGTCGTCCCGGGCCGGCCGCCGCCCTGCCCGCCCTGCGCAACCTGCGGCTGCTGCGCTCCCTGCTGCGCAGTCAGCTGGCCTTCCCGGTGCCCCAGTTGGCGCCGGCCGGCGGACCGGCGCTGCCCGGCCAGGCCGGCCTGGCGCTGCGCTCCGCGGCCACCGGCGCGGCCACCGCGCGCGGCCGGGGCAGCGGCCAGCCGCCCGGCCCCTCCGGCACCCGGGGCCGCTCCCGCGCGCTGCCGCACCAGGGCGGCGAGGCCGAGCAGAACCCGGTCATGGAGCTGGTCGAGCGGGCCCAGGCCGGCGAGAGCGAGGCCTTCGGGCGGCTCTACGACCACTACTGCGACACGGTCTACCGCTACATCTACTACCGGGTCGGCAGCCGGGCCACGGCCGAGGACCTGACCAGCGAGACCTTCCTGCGCGCGCTGCGCCGGATCGGCACCTTCACCTGGCAGGGCCGGGACTTCGGCGCCTGGCTGGTGACCATCGCCCGCAACCTGGTCGCCGACCACTTCAAGTCCAGCCGGTTCCGGCTGGAGGTGACCACCGGGGAGATGCTCGACTCCAACGAGTGCGAGCGCAGCCCCGAGGACTCGGTGCTGGAGTCGCTCTCCAACGCCGCCCTGCTGGACGCGGTGCGCCGGCTCAACCCGCAGCAGCAGGAGTGCGTGACCCTCCGGTTCCTGCAGGGGCTCTCGGTGGCGGAGACCGCCCGGATCATGGGCAAGAACGAGGGCGCGATCAAGACCCTGCAGTACCGCGCGGTCCGCACGCTGGCCCGGCTGCTGCCGCCGGACGCCAGGTAGGCCCGCGGCATGAACATAGCCGACGCCGGGTCACCCCGAAGACCGTTCCCACACGTCCGGGTGAGAATGCGGTCACATGATCACTCGTGCGTAACCGACCGCCGATTCCACTCGTTGCCCAGCGTGCAAACCCCCTCGGGCGGCGTGGTCAAGTCGGGCCGCGATCCCTCACCCGAAGGAGTGGATTTGGCCCGCCGTGGCAACCGTCCGGCAGGCCGGGGAGTCGACAACGACGAAGGGAGGTGTGGCCCGTGACGGCAAATGTGCTGGAGCACCGGCGGGCGAAGGCCTTCGCCGAGGCGCTGGAGGCCCACCGGACAGGACCGGCCGCGAGCAGCGCGCCACTGGGTGAGCTCGTGGACACCGCGACCGCGCTCGGCGCGCTCACCGTGCCCGGCCTGGACGCCGAGGTCCGGATGGTGCAGCGAGCCCAGCTGCTGGCCGCTTTCGAGCAGACGGTGGGCGGTGGCGGCCTGGCCGCCGTGCCCCGCCAGCGGGAGCACCGGCACCGCCGGATCGACCGGCTGGCGCGGCGCCGCTGGGGCCGGCGGTTCGCCATCACCGGCATGATCGCCGGGGTCACCGTGGGCAGCCTGGCCGGGGTGGCCGCGGCGAGCACCGGGGCGCTGCCCGGCGACCCGCTCTACGGCATGAAGCGCCACCTGGAGGGCCTGCGGCTGGACCTGGCCGACAACGACCAGGAGCGCGGCACCCTGCTGCTGGACCAGGCCTCCACCCGGCTGGCCGAGGCCCGCTCGCTGGTCGGCCGGACCAACGGCGGCCCGCTCAGCCCGGAGACGGTCAACCGGCTCGGCTCGGCGCTGCGCGACATGCACGCGGAGGCGGCCCGCGGCCGGGACCTGCTGCGCGCGGTCTACCAGGCGAACGGCTCGCTCGACCCGATGCGCAAGCTGGCCTCCTTCACCGAGGCCCAGGACGACCACTGGGCCGCCCTGCAGCCCCAACTGCCCACCCAGCTCACCCCGGTGGCGGGCCAGGTGGACCAGCTCTTCGGTGACCTGAACCAGGACGTCGGCCCGCTCCACCTGGACCAGGACAGCGCCGGCCACCCGGCCTCGCCGGTCCCGGCCGCCCCCTCCGGCAGCTCGGGCCGGACCGGCGGCAGCGCCTCCCCGGCCGGCGGCCGCGCCACCGTCCCGGCGCAGCAGGGCAGTCCGGACGAGCCGCTGGGCGGCACCGGCCGCCCGAGCGGTGCCGCGATGGTGCCGAGCCAGGGCGGCCCGGCCACCCCGGCCGGGGCCAACCCGGTCGGCGGCCTGGTCAACGGGCTCACCGGCAGCCTGACCGGCACCGGTGCCGGCGCGGCCCGGCCGGGGGCCGGCCAGGCCCCGGCGGCCTCGCCCGCGCCGGCCGGCGGCAGCGGCTCGGCGGCGCCCGGCGGCGACGCCAGCCCGTCCGCGACGCCGTCCGCCCCGGCGGACGGCCAGAGCAGCACCCCGGCGACCGGCGGGCTGAACCTGCCGCCGCTGATCCCGGGCCTGCTGCCGGGCCTCGGCCTCGACGGCAGCGGCGGGAACTGACGGTCCGGCGGACCGAGGGCCCGTCACCTCCGGGTGGCGGGCCCTCGGTCGGTCGGGCGGTGCTCAGAAGAAGACCGAGCGCCGTTCGACCAGCAGCTTGTAGAGGCTGTGCTGGATGGTCTCCCGCACCTCGTCGGTCAGGTTGAAGACCAGCATCGGGTCGTCCGCCGCCTCCGGCGCGTACCGGTCGGTGGCGATCGGCTCGCCGAACTGGATGGTCCACTTGGTCGGCAGCGGCACCGCGCCCAGCGGCCCGAGCCACGGGAAGGTCGGGGTGATCGGCAGGTAGGGCAGCCCGAGCAGCCGGGCCAGCGTCTTGGCGTTGCCCAGCATCGGGTAGGTCTCCTCGGCCCCGACGATGGCGCACGGCACGATCGGCACCCGGGCCCGCAGCGCCGAGGCGACGAACCCGCCGCGGCCGAACCGCTGCAGCTTGTACCGGTCGGCGAACGGCTTGCCGATCCCCTTGTAGCCCTCCGGCCACACCCCGACCACCTCGCCGCGCTCCAGCAGCGCCTGGGCGTCCTCGTTGCAGGCCAGGGTGTGCCCGGCCTTGCGGGCCAGCTCGCCGACCACCGGCAGCTCGAAGACCAGGTCGGCGGCGAGCATCCGCAGGTGCCGGCGGCCCGGGGTGTGGTCGTGGATCGCCACCTGGGTCATCAGCGCGTCCAGCGGCACCACCCCGGAGTGGTTGGCCACCACCAGCACCCCGCTGTCCGGCGGCAGGTGCTCGGCGCCGCGCACCTCGACCCGGAAGTACTTCTCGGCCAGCGGCCGCAGCGCGGTGAGGATGACCTCCTCGGTGAGCTCGCGGTCGAAGCCGAACTCGTCCACCTCGTACTCGCCGGTCAGCCGGCGGCGCAGGAAGGAGAGGCCGGCTGCGGCCTTCCCCTCCCAGCCCTCGCCGAGCAGCGAGTCCGCGGCCCGGCCGGTGCGGCCGGCCAGCAGCGCGCCGAGCGAGCCGGCCAGCCGGTCGGCCAGCCCACCCTCGTCGCGGCCGGTCCAGCTGGGCGCCGACTCGATCGGGATCACCTTGGCCTGCTCGGCCTCGCGGGCGGCGTTCATCCGGCCTCAGCTCCTCTTGCTCAGCAGGGTGGCGAGCCGGTCGGCGGCCGCGGCCAGCCGCTCCGGCGGCAGCAGGGCGCCGCGCTGCCCGGCGGCGAAGTCGGCGAAGGCCTCGGGGGTGGAGTAGGCCGGGCGGTAGCCGAACACCTCGCGCAGCGCGCTGGTGTCCACCACCCGACCGTGCGTCAGCAGGCCGACCTGCTCGGGCGCGAAGTCCATCGCCCGGGTCTGCCGGGCCAGCGAGGCGGCCCAGCCGAGGGCCGGCCGGAGCACCGGCAGGGTGGGCCGGCCGAGCCGGCGGGCGCACTGGGAGAGCAGCAGCACCCCGTCGCCCGCCACGTTGAAGGTGCCGCTGCGGTCCACCGGCCGGTCCGGCAGGCCGGCCACCGGCTCCAGCGCGGCCAGCCGCAGCACCTCCACCGCGTCGTCCTCGTGGACGAACTGCAGCCGGGGGTCGTGGCCGAGCGCGGTGGGCAGCACCGGCAGCGCGAAGTAGGAGGCCAGCGGGGTGTCGGCGCTGGGGCCGACCAGGTTGGCGAACCGCAGCACGGTGACGGCGACGTCGGGGCGGCGGCGGGCGAAGCCGCGCACGTAGCCCTCGATCTCGGCGGCGTCCTTGGCGAAGCCGTCGGCGGGCAGCGTCTTGGGCGGGGTGCGCTCGGTGAAGACGGCCGGGTCGCGCGGGGTGGAGCCGTAGACACCGGTGGTGGACTTCACCACCAGCCGGCGGACCAGCGCGGACTGCTGGCAGGCGCCGAGCAGCTGCATGCTGCCGATGACGTTGATCTCCTTGACCGCCGAGCGGGCGGTCGCGCCGGGGTTGGTGGCGCTGACGTTCAGGTGGACCACGGTGTCCACGTCGTGCTCGGCCAGCACCCGGGCGATCGCCGGGCGGCGCAGGTCGACGTGGCTGAAGACGTAGGGCGCGCGCGGCCCGTCCCCGGCCTCCCGGGGATCGGGCGCCTGCGGCGGCAGCACATCGGCGCCGACCACCAGGTCCACCCCGGGCTCGCGGCGGATCCGCTCGGCGAACCGGGCGCCGAGCTGCCGGGCCACGCCGGTGACCAGCACCACCTTGCCCACCCTGTCCGCCACCCTCCGCTCGGCCGCCCCGGGTACGGCGGCGCGTGGTTGCACCGTACCGCGTCGGTGGCCGGAAACCAGCGCTGCCCGCCCCGGGCCGTTTCCGGCCGGGACGGGCAGTGATGCACCTGGAGCAATGCTCCGCAGGTGTGACGGCAGACTCCCGCTCGCGCGGGGAGACTACTTCTTGTTGCGACGCTGAACGCGGGTCCGCTTCAGAAGCTTGCGGTGCTTCTTCTTGGCCATACGCTTGCGACGCTTCTTGATGACAGAGCCCACGGAACAACCCTCGCTCACTGAGACTTCCGCCCGTGAGAGACGGAGTCCATACGACTGACGGAGGGCCTAGCCTACCGTCTGGCCCGGCTCCCGAATAAATCGGGACGGGCAACGCCGCCGATCAGGCACTCTGCCGCCCGACGTAGGAGTCCTTCAGGTAGTCGTGGACCGCCTGTTCGGGCACTCGGAACGAGCGGCCGACCCGGATGGCGGGCAGCTCCTGGGAGTGCACCAAGCGGTAGACCGTCATCTTGGACACCCTCATGACCGAGGCGACTTCCGCCACGGTCAGGAAGTTGACCTCTTGCAGGGGGCGTTCGCCGGAACTCATGACCTCACCCGACCCTTTTCCGTGTGCAAGGCACCGGCTTCCCCTCCGGTGACTCGACCGACACACGCGTATCCCCAGAGTAGTTGCGCGTGGTACGAGTGGGAAGGGGGAGGAGGCGATTGCTTGTACGGTCAGAGATGCGTCCGTTGCAGTACGTAGCGCGTCGGCGCTCTGTAGCAGCTCGGCTGCGCTCCGTTCCCGCTCCGAGGTTAGGGCAGCAGGCCGTGCTGCGGGAAGACCGCCTTGCGGGTCGCGAGGATCGCCTGGTCGAGGCGGTCGGCCGGGTCGTAGCCCTGCTCGGCGAAGTCCCGGTAGCGCACGTCGGCGCCGTCCGTCATCCGCAAGGGGGCGCCCTGCCGGGTGTGCCGGTAGACCTCGGCGCGCCAGTCGGCGGGGGTCTCGGCGGTCGGCTCGATCGGGCGGCCGGCCGCGATCGCCACCAGGTGGGTCCAGGTCCTGGGGACCACCTCCACCACCGCGTAGCCGCCCCCGCCGAGCGCCACCCAGCGGCCCTCGCAGTGCTCGTGGGCCAGCTCGTGCAGGCTCTGCGCCACCGCGCGCTGGGCGTCCACGGTGACCAGCAGGTGGGCCAGCGGGTCCTCCAGGTGGGTGTCCGCGCCGTGCTGACTGACGATCACCTGCGGGCGGAAGGCGGCCAGCAGCTCCGGCACCACCGCGTGGTAGGCGCGCAGCCAGCCGGCGTCCGAGGTGCCGGCCGGCAGCGGCAGGTTGACGGCGGTGCCGGGGGCCGACGGGCCGCCGGTCTCGGTGGCCCAGCCGGTCTGCGGGAAGAGCGTGCTGGGGTGCTCGTGCACCGAGACGGTGAGCACCCGGGGGTCGTCCCAGAAGGCGGCCTGCACGCCGTCGCCGTGGTGCACGTCCACGTCCACGTAGGCGACCCGCTCGGCGCCCAGCTCCAGCAGCCGGGCGATGGCCAGCGCCGGGTCGTTGTAGACGCAGAAGCCGGAGGCCCGGTCCGGCATGGCGTGGTGCAGCCCGCCGGCGAAGTTGACGGCGTGCCGGGCCTGGCCGCGCCAGACCGCCTCGGCGGCGGCCACCGACTGGCCGGCGATCAGCGCGGAGGCGGTGTGGATGGCCGGGAAGGCCGGGTTGTCCTCGGTGCCCAGGCCGTGCCGCTCGTCCACCAGGCCCGGGTCGGCGGCGGCCCGGCGGACCGCGGCCAGGTACTCGGGGCGGTGCACCAGGCCGAGCGTGGACTCGCCGGCCGGCGGCGCGGCGGCCACCGTGACCCCGGGACCGCCGGCCAGGCCGAAGGACTCGACCAGGCGCATGGTGAGGGAGAGCCGGACCGGGTCCATCGGGTGCCGGTCGCTGAACCGGTAGGCGGTCTCGGCTTCGTCCCAGAACAGGCGCAGCTGGCAGGACTGGTCAGACTGGGCGGGCTGGGCTGACGGCATGGTCCAACGGTAGTGGCTGGTGCCGCGCGGGTGCGAAGTGCCTGCCGAGCGGCAGCACGGCCAGCACCAGCAGCAGCGGGGCGCCCAGCGCCCAGCGGTAGGAGCCGGCCCCGGCGATCGCCCCGACCAGCGGCGAACCGATCAGGAAGCCCACGTAGTTGAAGAGGTTGAGCCGGGCCACCGCGGCGTCCGAGTCGGCCGGGAAGAGCCGGCCGCCGGCCGCGAAGACCTGCGGGATGATCGCGCAGATGCCGGCGCCGAGCACGGTGAAGCCGGCGATGCCGACCCAGGCGGTCGGGGCCAGCGCGGCGATCAGGAAGCCGACCGAGGCCACCGCGGCGCCGGTGCGGACCACCGGGACGGCGCCGAACCGCTGCACCGCGCGGTCGCCCAGGGCCCGGCCGGCCAGCATCGCCACCATGTAGCCGGCGTAGCCGAAGGCGCCCAGGCCGTCGCCGCTGTGCAGGGTGCCGGTGAGGTACTTGGCGCTCCAGTTGGAGACGGTGGAGTCGGCGATGTAGGCGAAGGCCATCGCGGCGCAGAGCGGCAGCAGCGGGCGCCAGGGGATCGAGCGGGCGGCGGCGGCCGCGGCCTCCTGCACGGCGCTGCCCAGTTCGGCCGGGCCGGGCAGGAACCGGCCGGCCACCACCGCGGCCGGGGCCAGCACGGCGGCGGCGGCGCCGAACAGCACGATCAGCCGGCTGTGCGCGCCGGCCCCGGCCAGCAGCGCGCCGATGATCCCGCCGAGGCTGAAGGCGGCGTGGAAGCCGATCATGATGGACCGGCCGTAGCGGTGCTGCAGGCCGACGCCGAGCATGTTCATCGAGGCGTCCAGCGCGCCGACCAGCAGGCCGAAGGCGGCCAGCGCCAGCCCGAGGCTCCAGAGCTGGTGGCCGAGAGCGACCAGCACCAGGGTGAGGCAGACGGCGGGCTGGACCACCCGGAGCACGCCGCGCGCGGTGGTCCGCTTGACGATCTGCTCGGAGGCGATCGAGCCGGCCCCGGCCAGGATCGGCACGGCGGCCAGGAAGACGGTCAGCTGGGAGTCGCTGACGCCGTACTGCTTCTGGATGCCGGGGATCCGGGTGACCAGCAGGGCGAAGGTGGTGCCCTGCAGCAGGAAGCCGGCCAGCAGGGCCGTCCTGGCCCGGCGCAGCCGGTCGGCGGCCGGATCGGCCGCCCCGGACCCGGACGGCCTCGTGCTCAGTCCACTCACCCCGGGCACCTCGCTCACGTCGGGCGCAGTGGCCGACACGGGCGGCTACTGGCCGGTACGAAGATATTGGCGCGAGCGTAGGGGGTCGCGCCGGCTTTGGGGAGGGGCTGGACCCGGCTTTCTTGAGCCGGGCTCACCTCTGAGTCCGACTACTTCCCGCCGCTGGCCAGCTCCCGGGAGCGGTCCCGGGCCGCCTCCAGCGCGCCGAGCAGCGCCGCCCGCACCCCGTGGTTCTCCAGCTCCCGGATCGCCGCGATGGTGGTGCCGGCCGGCGAGGTGACCGCCTCCCGCAACTTCACCGGGTGCTCGCCGGAGTCCCGCAGCATCACCGAGGCGCCCACCGCCGACTGGACGATCAGGTCGTGCGCCACCTGCCGGGGCAGCCCGAGCAGGATGCCCGCGTCGGTCATCGCCTCCACCAGGTAGTAGAAGTAGGCCGGCCCCGAGCCGGAGAGCGCGGTGGCCGCGTCCTGCTGGCTCTCCGGCAGCCGCAGCGCCTGGCCGACCGACTGGAAGATCTCCTCGGCCTGCAGCAGGTGCTCCTCGGTGGCGTGCGAGCCGCCGGAGATCACGCTCATCCCCTCGTCCACCAGCACGGGCGTGTTGGGCATCACCCGGACCACCGGGGTGCCGGACGGCAGCCGGGCCTCGAACCAGCGGGTCGGGATGCCCGCGGCGGCCGAGATCACCAGCCGGCCGGGCGTGATGTGCGGGGCCAGCTCCTCCATCAGGGCGCCCATGTCCTGCGGCTTGACCGCCAGGATCAGGGTGTCGGCCAGCTTGGCGGCCTCCCGGTTGGAGACGGCCGCCACGCCGTAGCGCTCGGCCAGTTCGGCGGCCCGCTCCGCCCGCCGGGCGGTGACCATCACCTCGGTCGGCCGCTTGCCCGACCGCAGCAGCCCGGAGAGCAGCGCCTCGCCGATCTTGCCGGTGCCGAGGAAGGCGATCCGCTGGGGGTGGACGGCGCTGTCGGGCATGGCTCGGCTCCTCGTTCGACGGCGGTGCTGCCGGCCATCCTCGCACCCGGGCCGCCCGGTTTCGGGGAGGTGTCCAGCGGGCGGACAGCAGGTCCCGGGGGCGTCCCGTAGGGGACAGTGCCCGGGAGAATTCGGGGGCGGCGGTGCTGGCCCCGGGGCCCGGCGAGGAGCACCGTGGAGGCATGGGACACGGAGACCTGACGCCACGCGAGAGCCGCAACCTGGCCGTCGCCTCCGCCACCAACGGCCCGTGGCGCACCGCCGCGGCCGTGGGAGCGGTGGTCGGCGGTGCCACCCTGGCAGCCGAACTGATCGGCGGCCACTGGTCCACCACGGTCCTGGCCGGACCGGCCGGCTGGGCCCTGTTCTTCTTCTTCCTGATCGGCACCGTCGGCGGCCGGCTGCGCCGGGACACCGGCGACCGGCGGCTGCGGCGCTGGGCCGAGGAGCACCCCTGGCAGTCGGCGCTGCCCGCGACCGGCGCGCTGCTGGTGCTGAACACGCTGGCGCTCACGCTGCTCGGCGACTGGGGCGTCGTCGGCGCGGTCTTCGCCTCGCTGCTGCCGGCCGGCCTGCTGCTGCTGATCGCCGGGGTGGTGGGATCCGTGAAGTCGGCCCGCAAGGCCTGACCGGTGCTCAGCTGAGGAGGAATCACCACAGAACGCACACCGGTCGATCGCCGAACCCCCGCCCGGTGCCCGGCGTGTCGGGCGGCCTCTGCATACTGTGCGCGTGCCGATCACCGAAGACCCCGAGCCCCGCCCGTCCGGCGAGGAGCCGGACCCGTTCGAGAACCTCGTGCTGGACGAGGATTTCGTCCAGAGCGCGACCGTCAAGGAGGCCTCCGGGCGCTCCCGGATGCTCTCCGCCCGCTGGAAGCGCAAGCCTCCGGAGACCGAGACGGCCTGGCGCCCGCCGACCGAGATCCGCCGCAGCCGGTTCGGCCGGCGGGCGAAGCAGGTCGACCCCTGGGGCAACAAGCGCCGCTCCCGGCCGAGCTGGCACGCGCCGGTCTACGTGCTGCTCGCGGTCGGCGTGGTGCTGGCGGCGGTCAACGTCAACGGGCTGCACGACTGGTACCAGCGGAACTTCAACGGGGACGGGGGCGCGGACAGCGGTGTGGCGGCGGCTCCGCCGAGCCCGGTGGTGACGCAGGCGCCGGAGACGGCCCAGCCGACGGCGGCGCCGCCCACCCAGGACGTCCCGCAGACGCCCACCGTCGCGCATCCGTGGATCGGGTCGCCGGCGGAGAGCTGGCCGACCGGGTCGGCCGCGATCACGCTGCCGCAGGCCGGCGCGGTCGGCGCCTTCGACGCCGACCAGGTCGGACAGGACCTGGCGCTGGTGAAGAAGTACCTCGTGGCCTCGAACCTGGAGCCGGACGTGCTGAACGGCCAGACCGCCCAGCCCGTGCTGGACCTGCTGGAGAGCCGGGAGCGCCAGCGGCTGTCGAAGGCGATAGCCAACCCGACCAAGGACGAGGACGCGACCGACTGGTTCAGCCGGTTCGACCCGAAGACGTCGGAGCAGGCCGTACCGGACGTCCACCTGCAGGGCTGGGTCACGTTCAAGCCTGACGGCAAGAACGGCCTGCTGGTGCAGACCGACTACACCTTCGTGTACGCCCTGGCGGCCGGCCCGCAGAAGTTCGAGCCGACCCAGCAGCAGTTGGACACCGGCGGCTCGCCCTCCCCCACCGCCAACGCCCAGTCGGTCTCCTTCGTCCAGTCCGATCCGCTCGCGCTGGTCCAGCGCGAAGTGGTCCGCCGGATCCAGGACTTCGAGTTCTACGACCCGGACCGCTACCAGGTCGAGCCGAACCGCATCGAGCTGAGCCACTTCGAGAGTTCGACTGCCGGCAACTGGTGCGTGGGGGGCGTCGGCTGGCTGGAGCCCGAGTTCCCGGACGACAACCGCAACGGCCCGGAGCCGAGCCAGAGCGGTCCGACCGAGGACCCCTACAACCAGAGCCAGCCGCTGCGCACCGGCGGCGGCTGCGGTACGGCCTCCCGGCTCTGACCTACTTCCCCTTCTTCCCCCGCTTGTCCGGCCGCCCCGTCCGCGCAGCCCTGAGCTTCGCGGACCGGGCGGTCTCGCGTTCCCAGGCCGTGCGCCGGACCGACTCGCCGGGCGCCTCGACCAGGCTGCGGAAGAAGTACGCGGCGACCGCGCCGACGCAGCCGATCAGCCAGACCGCGCCGAGCGACTTGTCCTCGGCCATCCAGCCGGTCAGCGAGTCACGGCCCTCGGTGAGCACCTTCCAGGTCCGCATCGCCGCCAGGAAGGAGCAGATCGCGATGGCGGCGATCAGCAGGGTGTCCACCAGCCCGCCGGACTTGGACAGCTGCACCCCGCTGACCGCGAACCGCAGCACGAACGCCCCGGCCACCGTGGTGGCCAGGGCGCCGAGCGAGACCGCCACCCGGCGCAGCCAGTAGTCGCCGCCGCGGCTCACCCAGGTGGTGCCGAAGAAGCGGATGGGCTCGGGCGCGGGGCCGGTCTCGTTGTCGCTCACACCAGCGATTATCCAGCTCAGCCCAGCTTGCTGACGTCCCGCACCGCGCCCTTGTCGGCGGAGGTCGCCATCGCGGCGTAGGCCTTGAGCGCCTGGCTGACCTGGCGGTCGCGGTGCGCGGGGCGGTAGCCGCCGCTCTCCTCCAGCCGCAGCCGGCGCTCGTGCAGCTCCTCGAAGGAGACCTTGAGCTCGACCGAGCGGCCGGGGATGTCGATCGCGATGATGTCGCCGTCCTCGACCAGCGCGATGGTGCCGCCGGAGGCCGCCTCCGGGGAGACGTGGCCGATCGACAGGCCCGAGGTGCCGCCGGAGAACCGGCCGTCGGTGATCAGCGCGCAGGCCTTGCCCAGGCCGCGGCCCTTGAGGAAGGAGGTCGGGTAGAGCATCTCCTGCATGCCCGGGCCGCCCTTGGGGCCCTCGTAGCGGATGACCACCACGTCGCCCTCCTTGATCCGCTTGGCGAGGATCGCGTCCACGGCGTCCTCCTGCGACTCGACCACCACGGCGGGGCCGGAGAAGGTCCAGATCGACTCGTCCACGCCGGCCGTCTTCACGATGCAGCCGTCCTCGGCCAGGTTGCCGTAGAGCACGGCCAGGCCGCCCTCCACCGAGTAGGCGTGCGCCACGCCGCGGATGCAGCCGCCGGCCGCGTCGGTGTCCAGCGAGTCCCAGCGCTCGCTCTGCGAGAAGGCCTCGGCGCTGCGCACGCAGCCGGGGGCGGCGTGGAACAGCTCGACGGCCTCGGCGGAGGGCGAGCCGCCGCGGATGTCCCAGGTCTTCAGCCACTCGGCCAGCGAGTCGGAGTGCACGGTGTGCACCTCCTCGTTGAGCAGCCCGCCGCGGTAGAGCTCGCCGAGGATCGCCGGGATGCCGCCGGCCCGGTGCACGTCCTCCATGTAGTAGTTGCCGTTCGGGGCGACCTTGGAGAGGCACGGGACCTTGCGGGAGATGGCGTCGATGGCCCGCATGTCGAAGTCCAGCTCGGCCTCCTGGGCGGCGGCCAGCAGGTGCAGGATGGTGTTGGTGGAGCCGCCCATCGCGATGTCCAGCGCCATCGCGTTCTCGAACGCGGCGCGGGTGGCGACGTTGCGCGGCAGGACCGACTCGTCGTCCTGCTCGTAGTAGCGCTTGGTGATCTCCACGACGGTGCGGCCGGCCGCCTCGTAGAGCGCCCGGCGGGCGGTGTGGGTGGCCAGCACCGAGCCGTTGCCCGGCAGCGAGAGGCCGATCGCCTCGGTCAGGCAGTTCATCGAGTTGGCGGTGAACATGCCGGAGCAGGAGCCGCAGGTCGGGCAGGCGTTCTCCTCGATGATCGCGATGTCGGCGTCGGAGACGTTCTCGTTCACCGCGTCGGAGATCGCGTTGACCAGGTCGAGCCTGCGCACCGTGCCGTCGACCAGGGTGGCCTTGCCGGCCTCCATCGGGCCGCCGGAGACGAAGACCACCGGGATGTTGAGCCGCAGCGCGGCCATCAGCATGCCGGGGGTGATCTTGTCGCAGTTGGAGATGCAGATCAGCGCGTCGGCGCAGTGCGCGTTGACCATGTACTCGACGCTGTCCGCGATCAGGTCGCGGGAGGGCAGCGAGTAGAGCATGCCGCCGTGGCCCATCGCGATGCCGTCGTCGACCGCGATGGTGTTGAACTCACGCGGGATGCCGCCGGCCTGCTTGATCGCCTCGGAGACGATCCGGCCCACCGGCTGCAGGTGCGTGTGGCCGGGCACGAACTCGGTGAAGGAGTTGGCCACCGCGATGATCGGCTTGCCGAAGTCCTCCCGGGCTACACCGGCGGCGCGCAGAAGCGCGCGGGCGCCCGCCATGTTGCGACCGTGGGTGACCGTACGGGACCTCAGCTCGGGCACTGCCTTCTCCACTCCATCAGGCGGCTGGTGACTGACGAGCCTACGCCGCCGTCCCGGGGAACGGACGTACCGTCCGCATCCCGGTCAGGGCTCAGCGGGGGGTCACCGCCACCGTGAGGTCCACGGTGTAGGGCTCGACCACCCGGCCGTCCGGGAAGAGGCCGAGCAGCCACTCGCGGTCCTCGGCCAGCACCCGCTCGCGCAGCTCCGGCTCGGCGACCGCGAAGTAGGACTTGGAGCGCAGGTCGGTGATCACGTCCTCCACCGTGATCGTCCGCTCCCAGCGCAGCTGCTCCCGGGAGACGGCCAGCGGGTGCGCGGCGAGCGGCTCGGTGACGGCGTTCATCACCCCGTAGTAGTGGTATGAGGGGAGCGCGGCCGCGTGCCTGCGCTCCTGTTCGGCGAGCCAGTCCACCGAGCGGTCCTTGAGGTTCCAGAACAGCACCAGCGCGCCGCCCGGCCGCAGCACCCGGATCGCCTCGGGGACGGACTTCGCGGCGTCCGTCCAGTGGAAGGCCTGGGCGTAGGTGACCAGGTCGGCGCTGTCGTCGTGGCAGGGCAGCTCGTCGCCGACGCCCCTGACCACCGGGATCCACGGGCTGACGGCGTGCAGTTGGGCGGCCATCCCGCCGCTCGGCTCGACCGCGATCACCCGGGCGCCGCGCTCCGCCAGCAACCGGGTGGCGATGCCGGTGCCGGCGCCCACGTCCAGCACGTCCGCCCCGGCCAGCGGGCGGCCGGCCAGCCGCTCGATCGCCTCGAAGAGCTCCGGCGGGTAGGAGGGGCGGGCCCGGTCGTACTCGGCCGCGACGGCGCCGAAGGATTTCGCGTGGGCCTGGTGCTGATTGTCCGTCATGTCCGTGCTCCCGGAGGCTGGTGCTGGCCTCAGCGTACGCGCGAGCCGGTGGCCAGGTGGAGCCGGGTGAAGGCCAGCGCCTCGGCCAGGTCGGCCTCCCGTTCCGCGGGCGAACCGGAGCGCCGGGTGTTGACCTCCAGCACCACGTGGCCGTCGAAGCCGGTGCGGGCCAGCCGCTCCAGCAGCCCGGCGCAGGGCTGCTTGCCGCGGCCGGGGATCAGGTGCTCGTCCTTGCCGGAGCCGGAGCCGTCGGCCAGGTGCACGTGGGCCAGCCGGTCGCCCATCCGGTCGACCATCTCGAAGGCGTCGACCCGCGAGGTGGCCACGTGCGAGAGGTCCACCGTGAAGTGCCGGTAGGCCTCCTCGGTGACGTCCCAGCCGGGCGCGTAGGCCAGCACCTCGCGGTCCCGGTAGCGCCAGGGGTACATGTTCTCGACCGCGAACCGGACCGGCGTCTCGCCCGCCATCCGTTCGATGCCGAGCACGAACTCCTTCGCGTACTGCCGCTGCCAGCGGAACGGCGGGTGCACCACCACGGTGTCCGCGCCCAGCTTCTCGGCCGCCGCCCGGGCCCGCTTGAGCTTGGTCCACGGGTCGGTGGTCCAGACCCGCTGGGTGATCAGCAGGCAGGGCGCGTGCACGGCCAGGATCGGCACCCGATAGCGCTCGGAGAGCTCGCGCAGGGCCGGCAGGCTCTGGCTGACCGGGTCGTTCCAGACCATCACCTCGACGCCGTCGTAGCCGAGCTTGGCGGCCAGCTCGAAGGCGATCCGGGTGTTGTCGGGGTAGACCGAGGCGGTGGAGAGCGCCACCTTGTTGTCCGGGATGTGCAGCACCGGGTGGCTCGGCAGCACCAGCCGGTCGGTGGTCCGGAGCAGGGGGTCGCGCTTCTGCTGCTCCTTGCGCCGTCCGACCCGGCGCCGGGGCCGCCCGCTCTGCTCCTCCACGTCCATCAGGTTAAGCGAGGTCGGGCTCAACGAGTGGGGTCGAGCGAGTCCAGTCGGCGCAGGATGATGCCCTCGCGCAGCGCCCAGGGGCAGATGTCCAGCTCCTCCAGGCCGAACAGGTCCATCGCCGCGTCGGCCACCAGCGCGCCGGCCAGCAGCTGTCTGGAGCGCCCCTCGGAGACCCCGGGGATCCGGGACCGCTCGGCCGTGGTCATCGTGGCCAGCCGGGGCAACCAGGCGGCCAGCCCGGCGCGGTTGAGCTTGCGCGGCACCCGCGGCCCGGCCTCGGCGGGGGCCGCGCCGGTCATCCGGGCGAGCTGCTTGAAGGTCTTGGAGGTGGCCACCGCGTGGTCCGGCGGGCCCAGCCGGGCCACCTCGCCGACCACCGTGGCGATCTCGGCCCGGATATGCCGGCGCAGGTCGCGCACCTGCTCCGGGTCGGGCAGGTCGTGCGGCAGCCAGCCGGCGGTCAGCCGCCCGGCGCCGAGCGGCAGCGAGAAGGCGGTGTCCGGCTGCTCGTCGATGCCGGAGGCGATCTCCAGCGAGCCGCCGCCGATGTCCAGGTCGAGCAGCCGGCCGGAGGACCAGCCGAACCAGCGGCGCACCGCGAGGAAGGTGAGCCGGGCCTCGTCCTGCCCGGAGAGCACCTGCAGCTCGACCCCGGTCTCCTCGCGGATCCGGTTGAGCACCTCCTCGCCGTTGGCGGCCTCGCGCACGGCGGAGGTGGCGAACGGCAGCAGGTCCACCACGCCCTTGTCCTCGGCGACCCGCAGCGAGGAGGCGATGTGGTCGATCAGGCGGCACACGCCGTCCTCGCGGATGGCGCCCTGCTCGTCCAGCAGCTCGGCCAGCCGCAGCTCCGCCTTGTGTGAGTAGGCGGGCAGCGGTGCGGCACCGGGGTGGGCGTCCACCACCAGGAAATGAACCGTATTGGAACCCACATCGAGCACACCGAGTCGCATAATGCACCACGCTACGCCACCGCACCTGGGGAAATCCCGCGTGTTCGATTGCTGATCGAATCCGCCTGCCGCCAGCCTGGGAGGCGTTGACCATCCGTCATCCGACCCTCACCCCTTGGAGCCGAACGACCATGACGATCAGTCACCGCCGCCTGGGCGCGGGCGAGCACAAGGTCATCGTCCTGCACGACTGGTTCGGCACCACCGCGGGCTGGGGGCCGTTCCTGGACTACCTGGACCGCACCGCCTTCTCCTACGCGATGCTCGACTACCGCGGGTACGGCGACCGGGTGGCGGAGCCCGGCGAGTACACCCTGGCCGAGATCTCCCAGGACGTGCTGGCGCTCGCCGACGAGCTGGGCTGGGAGACCTTCTCGCTGGTCGGCCTGTCGATGGGCGGCAAGGCGGCCCAGCGGGTGCTGGCCGACGCGCCGCACCGGGTGCGCAAGCTGGTCGGCGTCTCGCCGGTGCCGGCCGCCCCGTACGAGATGGACGCGGACGGCTGGGAGCTGTTCCGGGCCGCCCCTCAGAACTTCACCGCCCGCCGGATCATCGTCGACCTGGTGACCGGCAACCGGGCCAAGGCGGTCTGGGTGGACCGGATGGTGGCCCGCTCCTCCGCCACCTCCCGGGTGGACGCCTTCGCCGCCTACTTCGAGGAGTGGGCCGGGCAGGACCTGGCGCCGAAACTGGCCGGGCTGGAGCTGCCGGTGAAGGTCTTCACCGGCGAGCACGACCTGGCGATCACCCCCGAACTGATGGACCGCACCTGGCTGCGGCTCTACCCGAACGCCTCGCTGACCGTGCTGCCGGCCACCGGCCACTACCCGATGTACGAGGTGCCGGTGCACTTCGCCCGGGAGCTGGAGGACTTCCTGGCGCAGTGAGCGGGGCGAGGGGCTGACGCGTGCGGCCGCCCGGCTGCCCTACCCTTGCCGGGTGGCCGCCATCGACATCCCCGCCCCCACCCGCAAGAAGCCGCTCCCCGAGGTCGGCGCGGACTTCCCGCGCGCCTGGGTGGAGTTCGCCGACCCGACCGACCCGGACCAGGTCTTCCGCTGCGACCTGACCTGGCTGACCTCGCGCTGGGGCTGCATCTTCGGCCAGGGCTGCCACGGCATCCGCCCCGGCCGCGGCGAGTCGGACGGCTGCTGCACGCTGGGCGCGCACTACTCGGACGAGGACGACGAGCAGCGGGTGGTCGAGCACGCCCGCCGGCTGACCCCGCAGACCTGGCAGCACTTCGCCGAGGGCACCGACAAGAAGGGCCGGCTGAAGCTCGACGGCGGCATCACCATGCTGGACGAGGACGGCGACCGGCAGACCCGCCGGGTGGACGGCGCCTGCATCTTCCTCAACCGCCCCGGCTTCGCCGGCGGCCAGGGCTGCGCGCTGCACACCCTGGCGCTCGCGGAGGGCAAGGAGCCGCTGGAGACCAAGCCGGACGTCTGCTGGCAGCTGCCGGTGCGCCGCACCTACGACTGGATCGACCGCCCGGACGACACCCGCTACCTCCAGGTCTCGATCGGCGAGTACGACCGGCGCGGCTGGGGCCCGGGCGGCCACGACCTGCACTGGTGGTGCACCAGCAGCCCGGAGGCGCACCAGGCGGCGGTGCCGGTCTTCGTCAGCTACAAGCCGGAGCTGACCGAGCTGATGGGCGCCGAGGCCTACGCGGTGCTGGCCGCGCTCTGCGAGGAGCGGATCGCCGCCAAGGGCGACCGCAAGCTGGCGCCCCACCCGGCCGATCCGAAGCGGAAGAAGAGCGCCAAGCAGTAGCCCCGGCTACTTGTCGATGTCGCCGACCACGAAGAACATCGACCCGAGGATCGCCACCATGTCGGCCACCAGGGTGCCGGGCAGCAGCTCGGTCAGCGCCTGGATGTTGTTGAAGGACGCCGAGCGCAGCTTCAGCCGCCACGGCGTCTTGTCGCCGCGCGAGACCAGGTAGTAGCCGTTCACCCCGAGCGGGTTCTCGGTCCAGGCGTAGGTCTCGCCCTCGGGCGCCTTGAGCACCTTGGGCAGCCGCAGGTTGACCGGGCCGGGCGCCAGCCCGGCCAGCCGGTCCAGGCAGGCGTCGGCCAGGTCGAGCGAGTTCGCCGCCTGCTCCAGCAGGCACTCGAACCGGGCCAGGCAGTCGCCCTCCTCGCGGACCGCGACGGCCAGCACGTCCTGCAGCTCGCCGTAGGCCAGGTAGGGCTCGTCCCGGCGCAGGTCGAAGTCGACGCCGCTGGCCCGGGCGATCGGGCCGGTGACGCCGTAGGCCTGCGCGTGCTCGGCGCTCAGCACGCCGACGCCGGCGGTGCGGGCCCGGAAGATCTCGTTGCCGAGCACCAGGTCCTGGTAGACCGGCAGCTGGGCGCGGACGGCGGCGACGGCGGCCCGGACCCGGCCGAGCCAGCCGGCCGGCAGGTCCTCCTTGAGGCCGCCGACCCGGTTGAACATGTAGTGCATCCGGCCGCCGCTGGCCTCCTCCAGCACGTGCTGGAGCTCCTCGCGGGCGGTGAAGGCGTAGAAGACCGGGGTGATGCCGCCCAGCTCCAGCGGGTAGGAGCCGATGAACATCAGGTGGTTGAGCACCCGGTTGAGCTCGGCCAGCAGGGTCCGGGTCCAGACCGCGCGCTCGGGCACCTCCATGCCGAGCATCCGCTCGACGGCGAGCACCACGCCCAGCTCGTTGGAGAAGGCGGAGAGCCAGTCGTGCCGGTTGGCCAGCATGATGATCTGCCGGTAGTCCCGGGCCTCGAAGAGCTTCTCGGCGCCGCGGTGCATGTAGCCGATGACCGGCTCGGCACTGACGATCCGCTCGCCGTCCAGCACCAGCCGCAGCCGGAGCACGCCGTGGGTGGCCGGGTGCTGCGGTCCGATGTTCAGCACCATGTCGGTGGCGCCCGAAAGACTGGACGCCGCCTCGGCACCGGCCCCGACACCGACCGTGGTCTCCCTCAGCGTGCTCACGCCCCCACCTCGCTGCGCTCGGCGGATGCGTGCGCGCGGCACCTTCTCATCGATCGCTCGCTCCGCTCGCTCATGGTTGCAGAGTCTGCCATCCCGCCAGCCCCGCCAGGCTCTCCGGTACCGGCATCCGGACGGCCTGGGCGAGCCAGCCGAAGCCGCCCAGCCCGCCGGCCGAGGTCAGCTCGGCGGCCTCCCCGGCGGCGGCCAGCGCCCGCAGGTAGCCCGCCGGGTCGCGGCCGGCCAGCTCCAGCGGCGGCCGGGCGCCGGAGACGCCGAGCGCGTGCAGCGCCTCCCGCTGCGTCGTCCACAGGGTGTGGACGGCGGGTGCGGCCGCCGAGTCCAGCGCCACATGGGCCGTCAGGTCGCAGCTCCCGTCCGGCACCGGCGCCGTCTCGCGGCCCTGCCGGAAGCCGGTCAGGGTGCCGAAGAGCGGCCGGTCGGAGGCCGTGTGCGCGTAGTCCACCGCCACCGCCAGTCCCCGTTCGAGCGAACCGACCGCCGCCGCCCAGGCCTCGTCCCGCGGCCGGCCGATCTCGAACCGCTCGCCCTCCGGCCACCAGCGCTCCAGCCAGGCCGCGTCGGCCGGCTCCAGCTCCGCGCCCAGCCGCTCCTCCCCCGCGCCGTCCACCTCCAGGTAGCGCAGCACCCCGTGCCCGTCCCGCTCGGCCAGGTCCAGCGGGACGTTGTCCAGCCACTCGTTGGCGAAGAGCAGCCCGACCGCCCCGCGCGGCGGCTCGGTGCACCACTCCACCCCGGCGGGCAGCCCGGCCGGACGGTCCGCCAGCTCCACCCCGTACGCCCGCAGCCGGCCGGGCAGCAGGCCGGCCAGCCGTCCGACCAGCTCGCCGCGCCCGGCCCCGACGTCCACCAGGGCGATCTCCTCCGGGTGGCCGAGGGCCGCGTCCACCTCCAGCAGCAGCCGGCCGACCGCCTGCGCGTACTGGACCGAGGCGTGCACCGAGGTCCGGAAGTGGCCCGCCGGGCCCTCCGGCCTGCGGTAGAAGCCGCCGTCCGCCCCGTAGAGGGCCCGCTCCATGGCGGGCCGCCACCGCATCCAGCTCATGCCGGCGACCGTACCCGCCTCCGACCTGCGGACGACATCCGGATCGCTCTCCCGGTGGACGGGGATGCCCCCACCTGCTGCCTACGCTTGGTCATGTGCATCGACTCTATGCCTGGCTCCGCGGACACCCGATGGTGGTCGACGGTGCTTGGGCTGCCCTGGTGGTCTTCCTCTCGCTGGTGTCCAACATCAGCAGCGAGGGGTGGCACCGGATCGGGTACCTGGTCATCACCGGGCTGATCGCCGGCCTGATGGTGATCCGCCGGCGCTGGCCCGAGGTGGCCGTCGCGGGCGGGTTCGCGCTCGGCCTGCTGCAGTGCGCGGCGGGCATCCAGCCCGACGCCTCGTCCGTCGGCTACCTGGTCTTCGTCTACACCGGCGCCGCCTTCGCCGCCCAGTGGGCCTCCCGGACCGCCCTGGTGGGCGCGCTGCTGGCCGGCCCGCTGACGGTGCTGCTGCTGCACTCCGCCGAGGGCGACAACCCGCCGCCCGCCCACGGCTGGCTGCAGCAGGTCTTCGTCGCCGGGCTGCTCTCCACCCCGTTCATCCTCTGCTGGGCCTGGGGCCGGCTGACCCGGGTGCGCGGCGCCTATCTGACCGAGCTGGAGGACCGGGCCCGGCGGCTGGAGCGCGAGCGTGACGCCCAGGCGAAGGTGGCGGTGGCCGCCGAGCGGGCCCGGATCGCCCGCGAGCTGCACGACGTGGTGGCGCACAACGTCTCGGTGATGATCGTCCAGGCCGACGGCGCCGCCTACGTGATGGACAACTCGCCCGCGCAGGCCAAGGAGGCGCTGGGCACCATCGCCTCCACCGGCCGGCAGGCGCTGGTCGAGATGCGCCGGCTGCTCGGGGTGCTGCGCACCGCGGACACCGCCGAGGAGTACGTGCCGCAGCCCAGCGTGGAGGAGCTGCCGGAGCTGCTGGAGCAGGTCCGCACGGCCGGCCTGCCGGTGGAGTTCTCCACCTCCGGCACCCCGTGCGAGCTGCCCCGGGGCGTGGAGCTGACGGTCTACCGGATCGTCCAGGAGGCGCTCACCAACGTCCGCAAGCACGGCGGACCCAATGTCAGTGCCCGGGTCGCCGTGGACTTCGGCGACCGGGACCTGAACGTGCTGATCGAGGACGACGGCCGGGGCTCGACCGACGAGCAGCTGGCCAACGGGGGGACCGACGGCCTGGGCCACGGCCTGATCGGGATGCGGGAGCGGATCGGCATGGTCAGCGGCAGCCTCGACGCGGGGCCCCGGCCCGGCGGCGGCTTCCGGATCCGCGCCGTGCTGCCGCTGAAGGCGAGCCGATGAACCCTCTGAGCGAAGGAACACCTTGACCATCCGAGTGATGCTGGTCGACGACCAGGAACTGCTGCGCACCGGCTTCCGGATGGTGCTCCAGTCGCAGGCGGACATCGAGATCGCCGCCGAGGCGGGCGACGGCGCCGCCGCGGTGCAGACGCTGGCCGACCCCGCGACGGCGGTGGACGTGGTGCTGATGGACGTCCGGATGCCCCGGCTCGACGGGGTCCAGGCGACCCGGCGGATCTGCCTGGACGAGGCCGGACTGCCCCGCCCCGACGCCCCCAAGGTGCTCATCCTCACCACCTTCGACCTGGACGAGTACGCCTTCGCCGCGCTCAAGGCCGGGGCCAGCGGCTTCCTGCTCAAGGACGTGCCGCCGCCGGAGCTGGTCACGGCGATCCGCGCGGTGCACGCGGGTGACGCGGTGGTCGCCCCGACCACCACCCGCCGGATGATCGACCGCTTCGCCGACGTGCTCCCGGCCCCGCAGCCGGCGGGCGGCCCGCCCGCCCTGGACCCGCTCACCGAGCGTGAGCGGGAGGTCTTCCTGCTGGTCGCCCAGGGCCTGTCGAACGGCGAGATCGCGAGCGGCCTGGGCCTGTCCGAGGCGACCGTGAAGACCCACGTCGGCCGGATCCTGGCCAAGCTGCAGCTGCGCGACCGGGTGCAGGCGGTGGTGCTCGCCTACGAGGCGGGGCTGCTGAAGGCCGGCGGCCACTGATCGCCGCCCACGGTGTTCCGCCGGGGCCGTAGGATGGCACGGACCGTCTGGTACCCGTAGAGGACTGGAACGCCGTGAGCACCTGGGACTTCTCCGACTCCTCCGACCCGAGCGACCCCGCCGACCGGCCGGCCCGGCTGGCCGTCGGCGTGGTCGGCACCGGCCGGGTGGGCCCCGCGCTGGGCGCCGCCCTGCAGCTGGCCGGCCACCAGGTGGTGGCCGCCTCCGGCGTCTCCACCTCCTCGGTTCGCCGGGCCGAGGCGCTGCTGCCCGGCGTCCGGCTGGTCTCCCCGCCGCAGGTGCTGGCCGCCGCCGACCTGGTGCTGCTCACCGTGCCGGACGACGCGCTGGCCGACCTGGTGGCCGGCCTGGCCGCGACCGGCGCGGTCCGCCCGGGCCAGCTGCTGGTGCACACCTCGGGCGCGCACGGCGTGGCGGTGCTCGACCCGGCCACCCGGGCCGGCGCACTGCCGCTGGCACTGCACCCGGCGATGACCTTCACCGGCACCTCGGTGGACCTGGCCCGGCTGGCCGGCTGCCCGTTCGGGGTGACCGCGCCCGAGGAGCTGCGGCCGGTGGCCGAGGCCCTGGTGGTGGAGATGGGCGGCGAGCCGGAGTGGATCCCGGAGCAGGACCGCCCGCTCTACCACACCGCCCTGGCGCACGGCGCCAACCACCTGGTCACCCTGGTCGCGCAGTCGATGGAGCTGCTGCGCGGCGCCGGGGTGGCCGAGCCCGGCCGGCTGCTCGGCCCGCTGCTCGGCGCCGCGCTGGACAACTCGCTGCGCTCCGGCGACGCGGCGCTGACCGGCCCGGTCGCCCGCGGCGACGCCGGGACGGTGCGCCGCCACCTGGACCAGCTCAGTACCGTGTCCCCCGACATCCCCGCCGCCTACCGGGCGATGGCGCGCGCCACCGCCCAGCGGGCGCTGGCCAACGGGACGCTCAAGGAAGAAGCGGCGGCCTCGCTGCTGGACGTACTCAACGAGGAGAACCACTGATGGCCCGCCCCAAGCCCGCCGCCAAACCGCGCAGTACCCGGCTGACCCACACCGTCGACGATTTCGAGGCCGCGTTCTGGCCGGACGAGAGCCCGGTGGACAACGCCGTGGTGATGACCATGGGCGCGCTGCACGAGGGCCACGCCGCGCTGATCCGGGCCGCCCGCCGCAAGGTCGGCAAGGACGGCCGGGTGGCGGTGACGGTCTTCGTCAACCCGCTGCAGTTCGGCGCCGGCGAGGACCTGGACCGCTACCCGCGCACCCTGGCCGCCGACCTGCGGGTGGCCGAGGAGAGCGGCGCCGACGTGGTCTTCGCCCCGCTGCCGGAGGAGGTCTACCCGAACGGCGAGCCGCAGGTGCGGCTGACCGCGGGTCCGATGGGCGAGCGGTTCGAGGGCGCGGCCCGGCCGGGCCACTTCGACGGGGTGCTGACCGTGGTGGCGAAGCTGCTGCACATCACCGACCCGGACTACGCGTTCTTCGGCGAGAAGGACGCCCAGCAGCTGGCCGTCGTCCAGCGGATGGTCGCCGACCTGGACTTCGACGTCGAGGTGGTCGGGGTGCCGACCGTCCGCGAGGAGGACGGCCTGGCGCTCTCCTCCCGCAACCGCTACCTGGACGGCGGCGAGCGGGAGCAGGCGCTGGCGCTCTCCCGGGCGCTGTTCGCCGGCCGGGACGCGGCCGCCCAGGGGCCGGCCGCGATCCGCGCGGCGGCCGGCGAGGTGCTGGCCGGCGCGCCGGGCGTCGAGCTGGACTACCTCGCGCTGATCGACCCGCACGACTTCACCGAGGCGCCGGACGGCTTCCAGGGCGAGGCCGTGCTCGCGGTGGCCGGCCGGGTCGGCTCCACCCGCTTGATCGACAATGTTCGCCTGATCGTCAGGTGACCAACGGTCAGGTCCGTTAACCAGTCAGGCATGCACTCTCACCCGGGCCGGGAGGCCCGGGTCCTCTCCCAGGAGGCGTGACCCATGCTCCGCACCATGTTCAAGTCCAAGATCCACCGCGCCACGGTGACCCAGGCCGACCTGCACTACGTCGGCTCCGTCACCATCGACGAGGACCTGCTGGACGCCGCCGACATCCTGGCCGGCGAGCTGGTCCACATCGTCGACATCAACAACGGTGCCCGGCTGGAGACCTACACCATCGCCGGGCCGCGCGGCACCGGTGTGATAGGCATCAACGGCGCCGCCGCCCGCCTGGTGCACCCCGGCGACCTGGTCATCCTGATCGCCTACGGCCAGATGGACACCGCCGAGGCCAAGGCCTACCAGCCCAAGGTGGTCTTCGTGGACGCCGAGAACAAGATCACCGGGACCGGGTCGGACGCCGCCGAGGCGCTGCCGGGCACGGACACCCTGCGCGGCGACGCCGTGCACACCCGCTAGGAGCTCTGCCGTGACCCACCGACTCGCAGCCCCCGCCCCCGGCTGGACCGCCACCACCGACGTGGTCGTGGTCGGCTCCGGCGTGGCCGGGCTGACCGCCGCGCTGAACGCCCGTCAGGCCGGGCTGCGGGTGACGGTGGTCACCAAGGCGATGCTCGACGACGGCTCCACCCGCTGGGCCCAGGGCGGCGTCGCCGCCGCCCTGGGCGAGGGCGACACCCCCGAGCAGCACCTGGCCGACACCCTGGTGGCCGGGGCGGGCGTCTGCGACGAGGACGCGGTGCGCGTCCTGGTCACCGAGGGCCCGGGCGCGGTGCGCCGGCTGATCGCCGCCGGCGCGCTCTTCGACAGCGACCGGGACGGCGAGGTGCTGCTGACCCGGGAGGGCGGCCATCACCGCAACCGGATCGTGCACGCGGGCGGCGACGCCACCGGCGCCGAGATATCGCGCGCCCTGGTCGCCGCGGTGCGCGCCGACCCCGAGCTGGAGGTGGTCGAGCACGCCCTGGTGCTGGACCTGCTGACCGACGCCGAGGGCCACGCGGCCGGCCTGACCCTGCACGTGATGGGCGAGGGCCAGCGGGACGGGGTCGGCGCGATCCGGGCCCGTGCCGTGGTGCTGGCCACCGGCGGCATGGGCCAGGTCTTCTCGGCCACCACCAACCCGCCGGTCTCCACCGGCGACGGCGTGGCGCTGGCGCTGCGGGCCGGCGCCGAGGCGGCCGACCTGGAGTTCGTCCAGTTCCACCCCACCGTGCTCTGGCTCGGCCCGGAGGCCGAGGGCCAGCAGCCGCTGATCTCCGAGGCGGTCCGCGGCGAGGGCGCCCACCTGGTGGACGCCGACGGCGTGCGGTTCATGGTCGGGCAGCACGAGCTGGCCGAGCTGGCGCCGCGCGACATCGTCGCCAAGGCGATCATCCGGCGGATGCAGCAGCAGGACGCCGAGCACATGTACCTGGACGGGCGGCACTTCGGCGCCGAGATGTGGGCCGAGCGGTTCCCGACCATCCTCGCCTCCTGCCGCTCGCACGGCATCGACCCGGTGACCGAGCCGATCCCGATCGCCCCGGCCGCGCACTTCGCCTCCGGCGGGGTCCGCACCGACCTGCACGGCCGCACCTCGGTGCCGGGGCTGTACGCCTGCGGCGAGGCGGCCTGCACCGGGGTGCACGGCGCCAACCGGCTGGCCTCCAACTCGCTGCTGGAGGGCCTGGTCTTCGCCGAGCGGATCGCCGCCGACCTGGCCGCCCGGCACGCGGCCGGCGAGCTGCCGGAGCGCGCGGTGGACGTGGCGGGGGCCCGGGACCGGGCCACCGTGCCGCTGCCCGCCCCGGAGGCCCGGGCCGCGGTGCAGCACCTGATGTCGAGGGGCGCCGGGGTGCTGCGCTCCGCCGAGTCGATGGCCGCCGCGCGGGCCGGCCTGGACGAGCTGGCCGCGACCGCCCGCGCCGACGCCGCCGAGCAGAAGCCGGCCGACCCCCGGGTGGAGACCTGGGAGGCGGCCAACCTGCTGCTGGTCGCCACCGCGCTGGTCGCCGCCGCCGCCCGGCGGACCGAGACCCGAGGCTGCCACTGGCGCGAGGACTTCCCCGAGCGCGACGATGCCCACTGGCGGCGTCACCTGATCACCACCCTGGACGCGGACGGCCTGCACGTCACCGAGGAGCACTGAGGACATGACCCACACCCACGACGAGCTTCCACTGGCCGAGGCCGCAGGCTGCGGCGACGGCTGCGCCTGCGGCGACGGCAACGGCGAGGACTACGAGACCGGACTGGACCCGGCGCTGGCCGAGCTGCTGGAGGAGGCCGGCCTGGACCCGGTCGAGGTCGAGGACATCGCCACCCTGGCGCTGGCCGAGGACCTGGCCGGCGGCGAGGACGTCACCTCGGTGGCGACCGTGCCGGCCGACGCGGTGGCCACCGCCGACTTCACCGCCCGGGAGGCCGGTGTGGTGGCCGGCCTGCGGATCGCCGAGGCCGTGGTCTCGCTGATCTGCGAGGAGGAGTTCGAGGTCGAGCGCCACGTGGAGGACGGCGACCGGGTCGAGGCCGGCACGGTGCTGCTCTCGGTGCGCAGCCGCACCCGCGACCTGCTGACCGCCGAGCGCAGCGCGCTCAACCTGCTCTGCCACCTCTCCGGCATCGCCACCGCCACCGCCGCCTGGGCGGACGCGCTGGAGGGCACCGGCGCGGTGGTCCGGGACACCCGCAAGACCCACCCGGGCCTGCGCGCGCTGCAGAAGTACGCGGTGCGCTGCGGCGGCGGCGCCAACCACCGGATGGCGCTGAGCGACGCGGCGCTGATCAAGGACAACCACGTGGTCGCCGCGGGCGGCGTGGCCGAGGCCTTCCGGGCAGTCCGGGCCGCCTACCCGGAGCTGCCGGTGGAGGTCGAGGTGGACACCCTGGAGCAGATCCCGCCGGTGCTGGAGGCCGGGGCGGACCTGATCCTGCTGGACAACTTCACGGTGGAGCAGCTGGCCGCCGCGGTCGCCCTGGTGGCCGGCCGGGCCAAGCTGGAGGCCTCCGGCGGGCTGACCCTGGCCAACGCCCGCGAGGTGGCCGAGACCGGCGTCGACTTCCTGGCCGTGGGCGCCCTGACCCACTCCGCGCCGATCCTGGACATCGGCCTGGACCTGCGTCCCTGATCCCGCGCCACCCTCTGGAGACATCCTCCCGTTGGACATACCTGGAGAAAGCGGTCCCATGCTCCTGACCATCGACGTCGGCAACACCCAGACCACGCTCGGCCTGTTCGACGGCGGGGAGGTCGTCGAGCACTGGCGGATCTCCACCGACCCGCGCCGCACCGCCGACGAACTGGCGGTGCTGATGAACGGGCTGATGGGGCCGCACGCCCAGCAGGTGGACGGGCTGGCGATCTGCTCCTCCGTCCCGGCCGTGCTGCACGAGCTCCGCGAGGTGACCCGCCGCTACTACGGCGACGTCCCCGCGGTGCTCGTGGCGCCCGGCGTGAAGACCGGGGTGCACGTGCTGATGGACAACCCGAAGGAGGTCGGCGCGGACCGGATCGTCAACGCGCTGGCCGCCAACCACCTGTACGGGGGGCCGTGCATCGTGGTCGACTTCGGCACCGCCACCACCTTCGACGCGATCAACGAGCGCGGCGACTACGTGGGCGGGGCGATCGCCCCCGGGATCGAGATCTCGGTGGAGGCGCTGGGGGTGCGCGGCGCCCAGCTGCGCAAGATCGAGCTGGCCAGGCCGCGCAACGTGATCGGCAAGAACACCGTGGAGGGCATGCAGTCCGGGGTGCTCTACGGCTTCGCCGGGCAGGTGGACGGGCTGGTCGGCCGGATGGCCAAGGAGCTCTCGCCGAGCGACCCCGAGGACGTCCAGGTGATCGCCACCGGCGGGCTGGCGCCGCTGGTGCTGGGCGAGGCGGACTCCATCGACGTGCACGAGCCGTGGCTCACCCTGATCGGGCTGCGGCTGGTCTACGAACGGAACAAGCCGACGGCCTGACGCCCCGGTCGGCACCCCCCGAGCGGCGCAACCGCGGTTGACACTGCGCGAGGCTTCCGACAAATCGGATATTCCTCACGTAGTGTCAACTCATGCCTACGCCACACGGGTCCCGCGGCGGTATGGCGTTCAGCGCCGACGAAGTGCGCGTGCTGCGCCGTGCCCTCGCCCAGGCCCTCCACCCCACCCTCCCCGCCCGGCTACCGCTCGGCGCCGACCTGGCCCTCCTCTGGGCGGAGGACGTCCAGGAGGCGCTGAGGCTGGCCGAGTCGATCGACGAGGCGGTCCTGGAAGGCGGCCGACTGCGCGGCTTCCTGCTGGCCGAGCTGGTCCGCTACCGGGCCGCCCTGCCGGGCAGCGCCACCGGCTACCTGGAACGCCTGGAGGAGGCCGTCACCGACGGCTACCTACCGGAGCCCGACGACCTCTCCGCCCTGCGCGCCCTCACCCGCCAGCCCTGCGGCCCGGCCGAACGCCACCGCCGCTCCCGGCTGGCCGGCCGCTGCCACGCCTTGGCCGAGGCCGCCGTCCGGGAACGCCTGGCCCGCTCCGCCACCCCGCCACCCCGCCATCTGACGGCCGTCCCCAGCCCCGACCGCTCGGAAGGACCGACCCCCATGACCAGCACCCCCCGCCACCCGGCCACCCCGCCCGCCAAGATCCCCACCCCGGCCGAACTCTTCGCCCGCCGCCCGCGCCCGCCGCAGCACCCGGAGGCCGAGCACCCGGAGGCGGAGGAGACCGAGCCGGAGGAGCGGGAGCTGGCCACCGGGACGGGCTGATCATCCCTATTTGTCGATAAGATGATGGGCGCGTTGAACGCGTTCACGGAAGCCTCTAGAGTCCCCCCGATTCTTATGAGAAACCTGGGGGGACCGTGCTTTCCGCTCCGTCACGCCGCGCCGCCGCACTCGGCGCCGCCACCATCGCCGCCCTGCTGACCGGGGGCGCGACCGCCCTGCCGGCCCAGGCGACCGGCACCACCGTCACCGTCTCGGCCACGCCCGTGCTGGCGCTGCCCGCCGACGGCAGCTCGACCGACCTCGACGCCTTCGTCGGCGAGACGGCGAACGGCTCGATCACCCAGATCACCATCACCGCCGACCTGTCCTCGCTGGCCGGCGTCGCGGTCTACGGCACCCCGCAGACCGGCTGCTCGGTCCAGGGCAGCCAGCTCACCTGCACCGAGCAGGCCACTCCGAACGGCGCCTCGCTGCGCACCATCCCGTTCAAGGCCGCCCCCGGCGCGGCGCTCGGCGCCTCGGCCCCGCTGCATCTGACGGCCACCGACGCGACCGGCTCCTCGCTCGCCTTCGACAGCACCCTGGTGGTCGGCGGCAGCAAGCTACAGGTGACCGGCAGCGACCAGCAGGCAAAGCCCGGCAGCACGGTGCAGGAGGCCTTCAGCATCAGCAACAACGGCTCGCTGGCCACCCAGCGGACCGTGGTGGCGCTGAGCCCCAGCGTCGGCCTGCAGTTCAACCAGCGCTACTCGAACTGCGAGTACGGCACCACCAACGACCTCTCCGGCCGGAACGCGGTCGCCCCGCAGGTCGCCGTCTGCACCATCGACAGCGGGATCGAGCCGGGCGCCACCGCCCACCTCGACCCGGTCGGCCTGACCACCGCGGCCTCCGCGCTGAGCGAGTTCGTCGGGGTCAACGTCTTCCCGTCCCGCGACAGCCTCGACCTCCAGAACCTGTTGAAGCACTACACCGGTCTCACCCCCGGCAGCGGTCCCCGGCTGACCCTGGGCAAGCCGGAGGGCACGCCCGCCGGCACCCCGGTGGCCGACCTGGCCCGCACCGGCAACACCCAGGTCGACGTCAACGTGGACAACACCGCCGACTTCGTCGCGCTCGGCAGCTGGACCCCCGCCGGCGACGGGACCACCGGCACCCTGACCGTCGGCCTGCGCAACGACGGCCCCGCGGCCGCCTGGCTGCACGGCGAGTTCATCGACGTCCAGGTGGTCCTGCCGGACGGGGTCAAGGTCGCCGCCTCCGGCGACGGCTGCCTCGACCAGAAGATCTCGGACGCCGGCCGGAGTGTCTACGAGTGCGAGGCCGACGGCTGGCAGCCGGTCGGCGCGCAGCAGACCTACAACCTCAAGCTGACCATCGACGACCCGTCGAAGGTCCGCGACGCCCAGGTCTTCTTCCACAACCCGAACCAGCCGGCCACCCTGACCTCGGCGTACGACCCGTCCTTCGACCCGAACCAGGCGAACGACCGGCTGACCGTCGCCCTCGGCGCCAAGCCCGCCTCCGCCACCCCCACGCCCAGCACCGCGCCGTCCGCCGCGCCCAGCACCGCCGCTCCGGCCGCCGCCACCTCCCCGGTCGCCACCGCCTCCGCCCCGCGGGAGGACTCCACCAAGGCCGCGGACGCCGCGGACGGCAACTCCGGCAAGGCGCTCGCCTTCACCGGCGGCGGCTCCAGCGCCGGCCCGATCGCCGCGATCGGCGGCGGTGTGCTGCTGCTCGGTGCGGGTGCCGTGTTCTGGGCCTCGCGCAAGCGGCGCTCGGCCGAGCAGGGCTGAGCCCGGCAGCACATCGGCCGCACCCCTTGACTGCCCCGCCACCGAGGCGATATCCGGTGGCGGGGCAGTCCCGTCCGCTCGCTACCCTGGTGAGGTGAGCGATCAGAGCACTGCACCCGCGACCGATGACCTTCCCGAGCAGATGCGCGTGCGGCGCGAGAAGCTCGACCGCCTGCGCGCCGCCGGCATCGATCCGTACCCGGTCGGCTTTCCCCGCACCACCACCATCGCCGACCTGCGCGCGAAGCACACCGGCCTGGAGCCGGACACCGCGACCGGTGAGCGGGCCGGCGTGACCGGCCGGGTGGTGCTGGCCCGGACCGGCGGCAAGCTCTGCTTCGCGACCCTGCGGGACGGCTCGGGCGACCTCCAGGTGATGCTCTCGCTGGACAAGCTGGGCGAGGAGCGGCTGGCCGCCTGGAAGAGCGACATCGACCTGGGCGACCAGGTGGGCGTCGAGGGCGAGGTGATCACCTCCAAGCGCGGTGAGCTGAGCGTGCTGGTGGACAGCTGGGCGCTGACCGCCAAGTGCCTGCGTCCGCTGCCGGACAAGCACAAGGGCCTGACCGACCCGGAGGCCCGGGTCCGCCAGCGGTACGTGGACCTGATCGTCAACCCCGAGGCGCGCGAGATGCTGCAGCTGCGCTCCAAGGTGGTCCGCTCGATCCGCAACACCTACGAGGAGCGCGGCTACCTCGAGGTCGAGACCCCGATGCTGCAGCCGATCCACGGCGGCGCCAACGCCCGCCCGTTCGTCACCCACATCAACGCCTACGACATCGACCTCTACCTGCGGATCGCCACCGAGCTCTACCTCAAGCGCCTGGTGGTCGGCGGGGCCGAGAAGGTGTTCGAGATCAACCGGAACTTCCGCAACGAGGGCGCCGACGCGACCCACAACCCGGAGTTCACCGCGCTGGAGTCCTACGAGGCCTACGGCGACTACGACACCCAGGCCGAGCTGATCCGGGCGATCGTCGTCAACGCCGCCCGGGACGCGCTGGGCACCACCGTGGTCCGCGGCACCGACCCGCACGGGGTGGAGCACGAGATCGACCTCGCCGAGCCCTGGGAGGAGATCAGCGTCTACCCCGGCATCTCGGCCCGGATCGGCACCGAGGTGACCCCGCAGACCTCCGTCGAGGAGCTGCGCAAGCTCTGCGACGCGGCCGGCGTGCCCTACGAGAAGGAGTGGGGCCACGGCCAGATCGTGCTGGAGATGATCGAGCGGCTGCTCGAGGAGAACGCGATCCGGCCGACGTTCCTCAAGGACTACCCGACCGAGGTCTCCCCGCTGACCCGCCAGCACCGCTCGATCCCGGGCGTGGCGGAGAAGTGGGACCTGGTGATCTTCGGCACCGAGATCGGCACCGCCTACTCCGAGCTGATCGACCCGGTCGAGCAGCGGGCCCGGCTGACCGCCCAGTCGCTGCTGGCGGCCGGCGGCGACGTCGAGGCGATGCAGGTGGACGAGGACTTCCTGCGCGCGCTGGAGTACGCGATGCCGCCCACCGGCGGGCTCGGCCTCGGGGTCGACCGCCTGATCATGCTGCTCACCGGCAAGAACATCCGCGAGACGGTGCTCTTCCCGCTGGTGAAGCCGGAGGCGAAGAGCGCCGCCGTCAAGTCCGACTCCGAGGAGGAGTGATCCGATGCAGTACGTGAGTGCGATCGTGCCGCCGCTGGTGATGGCGATCGGGTTCGGGTTCCTGGTGCGGGCCATCATCCGCAGCCAGGGCGGCGCCCAGAAGGCCAAGGAGGACGTCGCCGCCGACGCGCTGGCCGCCGCCGCGCAGGCCGAATCCGCGAAGTAAGCGGCAGTTGAACGTTTTACCGGGCCTTCCCGGGCCCGGCCGGGCCGCTCTCCCCCCTCCGGGAGGGCGGCCCGGCCGCGTTCTCCGCCATTCACCTGACAAACGTCTCTAAAGTGGTCATATGGTCCGGCCGCTGGGCGAACTGGAGAACGCCGTGATGACCAGGGTCTGGGAGTGGAACCGCCCGGTCACGGTTCGCGAGGTCCTGCTCGATCTGCGCGCCGATCGGGATATCGCCTACACCACGGTGATGACCGTGCTGGACAAGCTCTATCGAAAGGGCTGGGTGCGCCGGGAACGCGACGGCCGGGCCTATCGATATGCGCCGGTGGCCACCCGCGAGGCGTACACGGCCGCGCTGATGCACGAAGCGTGGGCGACCAGTGACAATCCCGCCGCCGCCTTGGTGCACTTCTTCGGCATGATGTCCGCGCCGCAGCGCGAGGCGCTGGCGGACGCCCTGCGGGTGGCCGGTCCCGAGGGGGCGCCGCCGACGCGATAACGTCCCGCCATGGAGGTCACCATCCGCCGGGCGCGGACCAGTGATGTACGGGCCGTTCGGCGGCTCATCGACGCCTACTCGCAGGACGGCATTCTGCTCGACAAGCCGACCGTCACACTGTTCGAATCCATCCAGGAGTTCTGGGTGGCGGAACGCGATGACGACGGCAGCGTGGTCGCGTGCGGTGCGCTGCACGTGATGTGGGAAGATCTCGCCGAGGTCCGCACCCTGGCGGTGGATCGGGTCTGCCGCGGCCACGGGATCGGGCACGTCCTGTTGGAGAAGCTGCTGCAGACCGCGCGCTGGCTGGGCGTACGTCGGATTTTCTGCCTGACGTTCGAGGTGGCGTTCTTCGCGAAACACGGCTTCATCGAGATCGGGGAAACCGATGATGGTACGACAGACCCCGCCGTCATCGCTACGGAAGTGTATGAAGAACTCCTTCGCTCCTACGACGAAGGAGTGGCGGAGTTCCTGGACCTGGAGCGGGTGAAGCCCAACACCCTGGGCAACTCGCGCATGCTGCTGCACCTCTGAACCGGGCGCGCGGACTTGCCGTGCAGCGCATCGCGGACTCGGTCGAACAGTCCGGGGTTTGTGTTTTCCGAGAAAAGGCGGTTTCCTTTCCTCAGGCATTGGATCGTTAAGCGGAAAGGGACTCCCGTGGCACAGAGGGTGCAGGTCATTCTTGAAGACGATCTCGATGGCGGTTCGGCGGACGAGACGGTGACGTTCGCCCTCGACGGCGTTGCCTACGAGATCGACCTGAAGTCCGGCAACGCGGAGAAGCTGCGCAACCTGCTGGCTCCGTACGTCGAAAAGGGCCGCAAGCAGAGCGGCCGGCTCACCAGCGCCCGCCGCACCGGCGGCCGCACGGCGGCCCGCCCGGCCGCCGGCAGCGCGGACACGGCGAAGATCCGCACCTGGGCCAAGGACAACGGCTACAACGTGAACGACCGCGGCCGGGTCCCGAGCAATGTGCGCGAGGCCTACGAGGCGGCCAACGCCGCCTCCTGAGCCACCGGTGCGACAGCGCCGGCGGCCGGGCCGGCCGGCGGCCACGACGGGGTGCGGAGGGTCTCCCTCCGCGCCCCGTGGCCATGCCCGGGGCACCGCGCGCCGTCGGCGGGCGGCGGCGGGAGCGGGGTCGGGGCTGGGTGAACGCGCACGGACTGTGCAACGCTGGAGCGACGGCGCGGTCACGCCGGACCACCCCGTTCGGCCCCACCGCGAGGCCCGGAGGCCCACCACGGCCGCCCCGGTCCGACCCGCCCCGCACTGAACCCCCGTCACCCGGGGCCCGGCCGGGCGGACTTCTCGCCGGGCGAACAACACCACCGGGGAAACTGCACGAGAACAGCCGGAATTTCCGGTATGAATGCAGGTGGGACGGTACGCAGTGCGGATCGCCGGGCCCCGGCCCGGACCGTGTTCGCCATTGGCGTAGCGGGATCGCGTGCATCGGCCGCACTGGTGGGAACACCGTCTCCCAACACCAGGTTGGGAAGGGTGTCGGCTGGTCGCGCAGCCAGATATCCCGTGCACACCGCACGGGGAACTACGTGGGCCGCGCCGCTGAGCGGGACTAGCATGCGGAAGGACAGGGCGGGGACAGTCCCCGAACTGCCCGACCGCTCTGAGGAGCGATTAACGATGTTCGAGAGGTTCACCGACCGCGCGCGGCGGGTTGTCGTCCTGGCTCAGGAAGAAGCCCGGATGCTCAACCACAACTACATCGGCACCGAGCACATCCTCCTGGGCCTGATCCACGAGGGCGAGGGTGTCGCCGCTAAGGCCCTGGAGAGCCTCGGGATCTCTCTTGAGGCGGTCCGCCAGCAGGTCGAGGAGATCATCGGCCAGGGGCAGCAGGCCCCGTCCGGCCACATCCCGTTCACCCCCCGGGCGAAGAAGGTCCTGGAGCTGTCGCTCCGCGAGGCCCTCCAGCTCGGCCACAACTACATCGGCACCGAGCACATCCTGCTCGGCCTGATCCGCGAGGGCGAGGGCGTCGCCGCCCAGGTCCTGGTGAAGCTGGGCGCCGACCTGAACCGGGTGCGCCAGCAGGTGATCCAGCTGCTCTCCGGCTACCAGGGCGGCGGCAAGGAGTCGGCCACGGCCGGCGGCCCCGCCGAGGGCACTCCTTCCACGTCGCTCGTGCTGGACCAGTTCGGCCGCAACCTGACCCAGGCCGCCCGGGAGACCAAGCTCGACCCGGTGATCGGCCGGGAGAAGGAAATCGAGCGGGTCATGCAGGTGCTCTCCCGCCGCACCAAGAACAACCCGGTGCTGATCGGTGAGCCCGGCGTCGGCAAGACCGCCGTGGTCGAGGGCCTGGCCCAGGCCATCGTCAAGGGCGAGGTCCCGGAGACGCTGAAGGACAAGCAGCTCTACACCCTCGACCTGGGCGCGCTGGTCGCCGGCTCCCGCTACCGCGGTGACTTCGAGGAGCGCCTGAAGAAGGTGCTCAAGGAGATCCGCACCCGCGGCGACATCATCCTGTTCATCGACGAGCTGCACACCCTGGTCGGCGCGGGCGCCGCGGAGGGCGCGATCGACGCCGCCAGCATCCTGAAGCCGATGCTGGCCCGCGGCGAGCTGCAGACCATCGGTGCCACCACCCTCGACGAGTACCGCAAGCACCTGGAGAAGGACGCCGCGCTGGAGCGCCGCTTCCAGCCGATCCAGGTCGCCGAGCCGTCGCTGCCGCACACCATCGAGATCCTCAAGGGTCTGCGCGACCGGTACGAGGCCCACCACCGGGTGTCGATCACCGACGCCGCCCTGGTCGCCGCCGCGACGCTGGCCGACCGGTACATCTCGGACCGCTTCCTGCCGGACAAGGCGATCGACCTGATCGACGAGGCCGGCTCCCGGATGCGCATCCGCCGGATGACCGCGCCGCCGGACCTGCGCGAGTTCGACGAGAAGATCGCCGCGGTGCGCCGGGAGAAGGAGAGCGCGATCGACGCGCAGGACTTCGAGAAGGCCGCCTCGCTGCGTGACGACGAGAAGCAGCTCCTGAACGCCAAGGCGAAGCGCGAGAAGGAGTGGAAGGCCGGCGACATGGACGTCGTCGCGGAGGTGGACGAGGAGCTCATCGCCGAGGTCCTGGCCACCGCCACCGGCATCCCGGTCTTCAAGCTGACCGAGGAGGAGTCCTCCCGCCTGCTGCGCATGGAGGACGAGCTGCACAAGCGCGTCATCGGCCAGAAGGACGCCATCAAGGCGCTCTCCCAGGCGATCCGCCGCACCCGTGCGGGCCTCAAGGACCCGAAGCGCCCCGGTGGCTCGTTCATCTTCGCCGGCCCGTCCGGTGTCGGTAAGACCGAGCTGTCGAAGACGCTGGCCGAGTTCCTGTTCGGCGACGAGGACGCGCTGATCTCCCTCGACATGTCGGAGTTCAGCGAGAAGCACACCGTCTCCCGGCTGTTCGGCTCCCCGCCCGGCTACGTGGGCTACGAGGAGGGCGGCCAGCTCACCGAGAAGGTGCGCCGCAAGCCGTTCTCGGTGGTGCTGTTCGACGAGGTCGAGAAGGCCCACCCGGACATCTTCAACTCGCTGCTGCAGATCCTGGAGGACGGTCGCCTGACCGACTCCCAGGGCCGGGTCGTGGACTTCAAGAACACGGTCATCATCATGACCACCAACCTCGGCACCCGGGACATCTCGAAGGGCTTCAACCTGGGCTTCGCGGCCACGGGTGACACCCAGAGCGGGTACGAGCGGATGAAGGCCAAGGTCGGCGAGGAGCTGAAGCAGCACTTCCGCCCCGAGTTCCTGAACCGTGTCGACGACATCGTGGTGTTCCACCAGCTGTCGGAGGAGGACATCATCCAGATCGTCGACCTGATGGTCGACAAGGTGGATTCCCGCCTCAAGGACCGCGACATGGGCCTGGAGCTCAGCGTCGAGGCCAAGAAGCTGCTGGCCAAGCGTGGCTACGACCCGATCCTGGGTGCCCGTCCGCTGCGCCGCACCATCCAGCGCGACATCGAGGACCACCTCTCGGAGAAGATCCTCTTCGGCGAGCTGCGGGCCGGCCACATCGTGGTCGTGGGCGTCGAGGGCGAGGGCAAGGAAGCGAAGTTCACCTTCCGCGGCGAGGAGAAGGCGGCTGTCGCCGACACTCCGGCTGCGGTGGCGGCTCCGGGTCCGGACCTGACGAAGTAGGGTTTTACGGCGTAAAGGCTGCGGCCCCCGGTTCCCGAAAGGGAACCGGGGGCCGCAGCCTTGTTATGCCGCCGTCGCCGCGCCGGCGGGAGCCCCAGCGGATGGAGAACGCCTGGACGATCACCAGACCGCGACCGGAGACCGCCTCGGGAGCCAGCGGTTCGCGGCGGCCGGGGAGGTCGGCGCCGACGTCGGTGGCCGAGAAGACGATCAAGCCGGGCAAGTCGGCTGGGATGAAGTTCGGTTGGGGATTCTTCGGGGACGAGTTGAAGTTCCGTCGGGAGACGAAGGGGCTGACTCGGCAGGAATTGGGGGCCATGGTGTTCTGCACCGGGTCGTACATCGGGCAGATCGAGACGGCGGCCCGCAAGCCGCAGCCGGAGTTGGCGAAACTGCTCGACATCGCGCTGGAGACCGGCGGGCTGTGCGGAGCTGGAGAAGCGGACTTCACTGATCCTGAGCTACGGCGGTCAACTCATTCCGGGACTGTTCCAGACACCGCGCTATACCAGAGCGATCGTTCGAGCCGCGCAACCACTGCTCCCCAATGCTGAAGCCGACCTTCTCGTCGCCATTCGGACGGCCCGCGCCGAGATCTACGCCTCTCCCGACCTGACAACAAAACCTCGGCTGTGGACCATCATTGACGAGTCGCTACTCCACCGGATCGTCGGCAGCCGCGAGGTGATGTCCGAGCAACTCGACCGCCTCGTGGACTTGGTCGAGAAGTCCCTCCTCCTGCTTCACGTGGTGCCCTTCTCCGTCGGCGCGCACTCGCTCCAGGAGGGTCAGGTGAAGCTCATGGCCTTTGCGGACGAGATTTCCGTCGCCTATATGGAAGGCCCGTCCGTCATGCCGTTGGTCACGACGGGAACGGCCGACCAGCGTGTCGTCGAGATCGAAGAGGGCCAACGACTCTGTGGCACAGCTTTACTGACGTACCGTCGGGCACGGACGGGAGGCCCGGCGCCTGGGCGCCGGGCCTCCCGGGGGTGCGGACTTCCCGGGCCGCATCCGGGCGGGCTACTTGGGCGCCCGCTTGAACTGGGCCATCGACCAGCGGTAGCCGAGGGCGGTCAGGGCGAGGCACCAGGCGAGGGCGATCCAGCCGTTGTTGCCGATGTGGCTGCCGAGGAGCAGGCCGCGCAGGGTTTCGATGGTGGGGGTGAAGGGCTGGTACTCGGCGATCGGCTGGAACCAGCCGGGCATGGTGTGGGCCGGGATGAAGGCGCTGGAGATCAGCGGCAGGATGATCAGCGGCATCGCCATGTTGCTGGCCGCCTCGGGGGTCGGGCTGGCCAGGCCCATGCCGACCGCGATCCAGGTGAGGGCGAGGGCGAAGAGGGCGAGCAGGCCGAGGCCGCCGAGCCAGTCCAGCGCGGTGGCGCCGTGGGTGCGGAAGCCGATGGCCAGGGCGATGCCGCCGACCACGACCACGCTGGCGAGCACTTGGAGCACGGTGCCGAGGACGTGGCCGACCAGCAGCGAGCCGCGGTAGATCGGCATGGTGCGGAAACGGGAGACCAGGCCCTGGGTCATGTCCATCGAGACGGAGACCGCGGCGCCGATCACCGTGCTGCCGATGGTCATCACCAGCAGGCCGGGCACCAGGTAGTCGACGTAGGCGGCGCGGCCACCGCCGCCGCCCAGGCCCGCGCTCATCGCGTTGCCGAAGATGTAGACGAAGAGCAGCAGCATCATCACCGGGGTGAGCAGCAGGTTCAGCGTCATCGAGGGGTAGCGCCGGGCGTGCAGCAGGTTGCGCCGCAGCATGGTGGAGCAGTCGCGGGCGGCGAGGGTCAGGGTGCTCATCGGGTGGCCTCCTGGGCCTGGTCGTCGGGGGTGCCGGTGCTGGTGAGGGCGAAGAAGACATCGTCGAGGTCGGGGGTGTGGACGCTCAGCTCGTCCGCCTCCAGGCCTGCCTCGTCGAGCCGGTCGAGGATGGCGCGCAGTTCGCGCTGGCTGCCGCCGCTGGCGACGCGCAGCGACAGGGACTCCTCGTCGCGGGTCGCCCCGCGCAGGGTGGTGGCGGCGCGCTGGTAGGCGTCGGGGTGGGTGAAGCGGAGCCGGACGTGGCCGCCGGGGACCATCCGCTTCAGCTCCTCGGCGGTGCCCTCCGCGGCGATCTTCCCGCGGTGCAGCACGGCGATCCGGTCGGCGAGCTCGTCGGCCTCGTCCAGGTACTGGGTGGTGAGGAAGACGGTGACGCCGTCGGCGACCAGCTCGCGGATGAGCTGCCACATGGTGTGCCGGGAGCGCGGGTCCAGGCCGGTGGTGGGCTCGTCGAGGAAGATGATCCGCGGGGCGCCGACCAGGGTCATCGCGATGTCGAGCCGGCGCTTCATGCCGCCGGAGTAGGTGGAGACCGGCTTCTTCGCCGCCTCCACCAGGTCGAACCGCTCCAGCAGCCCGGCCGTCACCCGGCGGCCCGCGCCCCGGGGGAGGTGGTGCAGGTCGGCCATCAGGCGCATGTTCTCCTGACCGGTGATCAGCGGGTCGACGGCGGAGAACTGGCCGGTCACGCCGATCGCGGCGCGCACCCCGTCGGGCGCCTTGGCGATGTCGTGGCCGGCGACCTGGGCCTGTCCGCCGTCGGCGGGCTGCAGGGTGGAGAGGATCTGCACGGCGGTGGTCTTGCCGGCGCCGTTCGGGCCGAGCAGGGCGAAGACCGAGCCGGCCGGGATGCGCAGGTCGATGCCGTCGAGCACGGTCTTGTCGCCGTAGGACTTGCGCAGGCCGACGGCGGAGACGGCGACCGGCTGGACACTGTTGGATGTGGGCATGACAAAAGAAGGCATGTGGATTCCCGTCGGGAGTGTGCGCTGACAAGGGGGGCTGCGGTCGCGGGCGGGCCGGCGCCGCAGGCCCGGGGGCGTGCGGCGCCGCGGCGGCCTCACTCGCAGAAGACCTGCACCTTGGCCTCGGCGTCGTCGATGTCCACCGTGACGTCGTCCAGGTGCTCGATCAGGTCCTCGAGGTGCTGCGGCTTGAGCTCGGTGAGGTCGATCGGGACACCGGACTTGGTCAGCCCCTCGTTGACCTTGGCGAGCGCCGGCGGCGGGAGCAGGCTGGCCAGCCGGACGCCGGCGCGCAGCAGTTGGAGCGGGATGCGGATGTTGATCCGGGTCGTCCCGTCGCCGCCGGTGCCGTCCGAGGAGTCCACCAGCACCCGCAGGTACTTGGGGCGGCCCTTGGTCGTGCGGACCGGGCCGCCGGCCGTCGGCACGGGCTCCGGCAGGTCGCGCTCGAGGGCGCCGAGCAGCCGCTCGGCCTCGTCCGCGGTGATCTTGCCTTCGGAGAGCATCTGCAGGACCTGGCGGCGCTGCTCGTTCATGTCGGTCTACCCCTCTGGATCGTGGAAGTCATCGAATGCTTATCTGGAAGGCCAGGTGGCCGTCGTCCAGCTCGAGCCGGCTGCCGGGCAGCGCCCGGACCACCCGCCAGAGGCCGGCCAGTGCGCCGAGCGAGCTGATCCTGAAGATCAGGCAGGCGATCACCCCGCCGAGCGCGGCGAGCAGCAGCAGTGGCGAGAGCACCAGCGCGACCGGGACCACCGGGACGAACAGCCGCCGGCGGCGGCCGTCGGCGCGGCGCCAGCCCACCGTGACCAGTTGCGGGAGCATCAGGCTCCCCCGAGCTCGGTCAGGGCCTCCTCGGCGCTGATCTCGCCGCGCCGCAGGCGGTCGATCACCTCGGCGGTGCCGGTCGGCGCCGGGTCGGTGTCGACGAAGTCGAGCTGGTCGGCGATCCGCTTCAGCCGGGACTTGATCGTCGGGTAGCTGACCCCGAAGATCCGCTCCATCTCCTTGATCGAGCCGTGCGAGCGGACGAACGCGGCCACGAACACCTGGTCGTCGACCCCGAGTTGGGCCAGCTGCGGAGGCTCGAACTGCCCCTCGATCGCCACCCCGCTCTCCGCGAGCCGGACCCGCTCGACCACGAACGGCCGCCCTTGGGTCAGGTCCGTCAGTTCCTGCCAGTCCACTGTCGCCTCCTCTGTGCACGTGGCTCCGTGCTCATGACTCATTTGTACATTGAGATTTTTGAAGAGTCAACGCACCAAACTTAAGATCCTTGAGTTGATCTTCAATGTTCCGGAGGGAGCGAGGGCCTGGCTGTCATGGGTCGGCCTGGCGGCCCCCACGGGAGCCCGTGCGGCGGACCACGCGGAGGCCTTCCGCGCGTGCTGCGCGCCCGGAACCCGCTTGACGGGGCGCCGCCCGGTTGCGATCTTGGCCCGGCACGACAGCGAACGATCATCGATGAGGGGGATGTCATGACGACAGCGGGAGAGGGTCGCTCCGGGCGCCGGGCGCTGCTCGCCGGAGCCGTCGCGGGCCTGACCGGAGCCGCCGTGCTCGGCAGCGGGGCGACCGGCGCGGCGGCGGCCACCCAGTCCCTGGACTGGTACAGCGTCAAGGACTACGGCGCGTACGGCGACGGCAGCCACGACGACACCGCCGCCGTGCAGAGCGCCATCAACGCCGCGCAGGCCGCCGGCGGCACGGTCTACTTCCCGGCCGGCAGCTACCTGGTCGTCCCGGGCAGCAGCGGCGCCGCACTGACCGTCACCGGCAACGGGGTGCGGCTGGCCGGCGCGGGCAGCAAGGCCTCGACGCTGGTCAAGGGCGGCAACGGCATCCTGCTGCGGCTCTCCGGCCAGGCCGACCCGAGCGGCGCCAAGCACCTGCGCTACTGCTCGGTGGAGAACCTGGGGTTCAACGGCGCGGGCCGCACCGGCCTGCTGCTGGAGCTGTACTACAACGACAACTCCTACTTCCGCGACCTCTACCTGACCAGCAACAACGACCTGGCCATCGACGCGGTCGAGTTCTGGGACTCGCGGTTCTACAACCTGGTCATCGAGTCCTGCACCGGGACCCCGGACAGCACCAGCCAGCCCAACATCTGGCTGCGCAACACCTCCTCGGCCACCCCCGGCACCTGGGGCTACAGCCAGGACAACGTGAACCAGATCCACTTCACCGGCTGCCGGCTGGAGAACTTCGGCACCGGCGCGCTCTGGATCACCCAGGGCACGGCCGGCACCAACAACCCCAACGGGATCTACCTGACGGACTGCAAGTTCGAGACCTCGAACATGCAGGGCGGCCCGCACCTGAAGGCGGACGCCTCCTGCCGGGCCGTCTACGCCACCGACATCTACTGCTTCGCCGGCGGCTTCGCCCAGGGCTACGCCAAGGCGCAGAACATCATCGTCTGGTCGCCGAGCTTCAGCGCGCTGGAGAACGTGCTGATCGCCAACGGCAACGCGGCCACCGTCAACGCCGGCGTGGACCTCTACTCGGGGCCGGGCTCCACCGCGGTGCTGCGCAACGTGGTCGGCCAGTACGGCGCCGCGCCGACCGGCACCCACGTCTACTACGAGTCCTCCAGCACCGGCGACTTCCGGGTGGACGGCTGCTACGGCACCAAGGGCGCCCAGGCCACCGGCACGCTGCCCACCGCCAACCAGGGCAATCCGCCGCTGCGGCTGGTCGCGGGGCCGGTCAGCGACGCCTCCTTCACCCATCCGCCGCTGGACGGCACGATGGCCGTGGACACCGCCGGCAACCGGCTCTACGTGCGGGTCGGCGGCGTCTGGCGCTGGTCCCAGCTCAACTGACCGGACCGCCCGGCCGCCCGGAGTTGTCCACACCCTGTGGACCGCGCTGCCTCGGCGGCCGCCGCTCCGGCACCAGGCTCGCCCGGACCGCCGCCGTCAGGGGGTGGTCCGGGCTCAGGTGGGTCTCGCAGAGCGCCAGGGTGCGGGCCGCGTAGGCGGCGGCCTGGTGCGGGTCGCCGGCCGCCCAGTGGGCCATCGCGAGCTGGTGGCGGGTGCGCAGGGTGTCCGGGTGGTGCTCGCCGAGCAGGACCCAGCGGTCGCTGAGGACGTCGTTGAGCAGTGCCACCGCCGCGGCCGGCTCGCCGATCCGGCGCTGGGCGACGCCGAGTTCGTGGCGCAGCGAGAGCGGTTCGGGGTGGCGGTCGCCGAGCACCCGGTGGGCGCGCTCCAGGGTGGTCTCCAGCAGCCCGAGGGCCTGGGTGTGGTCGCCCTGCACCAGGTAGCCGACCGCGAGGTGGCGGCGGGCGGCGAAGGTGGCCGGGTGGTCCTCGCCGAGCACCCGGGTGCGGGCCTGGTCCACCCCCTCCAGGATCGGCACCGCCCGGTAGCTGTCGCCCGCCTGGAGGTGGGCCAGGGCGAGCCGCAGCGCCGCCGTCAGGGTGGTCGGGTAGTGCTCGCCGAGCGCCCGCACGGCGTCGCTCTGCACCTGCTCCAGCGCCGGGATCGCCCGGGCCAGGTCGCCGGCCTCGGTCTGCGCGGCGGCCGCGTCGGTGCGGATCACCAGGGTGTCCGGGTGGTCCTCCCCCAGCGCCCGTTCGGCGTCCACCAGCAGCCACTCGAAGGCCGTCAGCGCCTTCGCCAGGTCGCCCGCGTCCCGCTGGGCGGCCGCCAGCCGCCCCCGGGCCGCCAGCGCCTCCGGGCTCTCCAGCCCCTTCAGCGCCTCCGCCTCCGCCGTCAGCAGCTCGAACAGCGGCAGCGCCCGGCTGAGCGCGCCCGCCTCCAGGTAGGCGGCGCCCAGCCGGCTGCGGATCAGCAGCAGGTCGGCGGCGGCGGCCTGCGCCTCGGCGTCGGCCAGCAGCTGCTCGTAGTGCCGCAGCGCGACCGCCAGCGCGCCGCTCTCCAGGTGGGCGTCGGCCAGGCGCAGCCGGGCCTCGAAGGTGTCCGGGTGGCCCTGTCCCTTCACCTGCTCCTGCAGCTCCACCAGCTGCTCCAGGGCCGGGATCTCCCGCTCCAGGTCGCCCGCGTCCTGGTAGGCGCGGGCCAGTATCTGACGGGAGCTCAGCGTGGAGTGGCCGCCCTGCTCGGCGGCGATCCGGGCGTTGACGGCGGCCAGCCGCCCGAGCGCCTCCGGCCCGCCGATCCGCTCCAGCAGCCGGCAGACCAGCCAGAGCGGCAGCTCGGTGTCGGGGGTGAGCAGCGGCAGCAGGTCCTCGCCGACGGCGTAGAGCGCCTGCCACTCGCGCGGCTCGAACCGGGCGTCGGCCTCCTGCGGGTAGCGCAGCAGCATCGGCCGCAGCCGCTCCAGCACCTCCCCGCGCACCGCCTCGTCCAGCACCGAGGCGTACGGCAGGCAGCCGGCCGCGATCAGCCGGATCCAGCGGGCCCGCCGCTCGTCCTGCTGCCCGTCGGCGACGGCCAGCAGCCGGCGCAGCAGCAGCGCCCGGTCACGGTGCGAGCAGTGGCCGACCGCCATCCGCACCACGTCCGCCCACTGCTCGTCGGCGGACCGCTCGGCGAGCAGGCCGAAGTCCCGGTCCTCCATGAACTCCCGGGCGGCCAGGTAGTCCTGGAAGGTGCGGTGGACGAACTCGAAGGTCGCCACGCTGGTCTCGGTGAGCAGCCCGGTGCGCTCCACCAGGTGGCGCAGCACCTGCTCGCCGCCGAGCGTTCCGCGGGCGGCGGGCAGGCTGGGCAGCACCTGGTCGATCTGGCGCAGCGCGTCCTCGTGGCCGCCCTCATGCTGGCCGTTGAGCACCAGCCAGGCGGCCATCCGCTGCAGCAGCGCCAGCTGCTCCTCGCGGCCGAGCTGGCGGCTCTCCGGCACGGCGACCCGGCGCTGCTTGTCGCGGCGGAGCAGCAGCATGTCCAGGGCGGACTCGTAGACCTCCATCTTGCGCGACGGCAACCCGCCCTCCCACTCCCGGTGCAGGGCGCAGATCATCGCGCACAGCAGCGGGCTGTCGGTGATCTGGTCGAGCTCCGGGGACTGCTTGAGGGCTCGCCGCAGCGCCTCCGTCATCTCCCGGAACCGGGTCTCCAGGGCGGCGTGTTCGGCGGCGGTGAGGTCGTCGGCGGCGGCCTGCTCGGCGGCCAGCGCGGCCTGGTGCCAGCGCTCGACGAAGCGGCTGCGGTCCCAGTCGTCCATCGGACAGAGCATCAGCTCCTCGAACCGCTGGTGGTGCAGCCAGTCGGCGGGCACGCCGGTGGGGCGGACGGTGACCAGGGTGAAGCAGTTCGGGTGGCGCTGCAGCAGGTCGGCCAGCCACTCGCCGGCCTCGTCCCGGCTCTCCTGGGGGATCTCGTCCAGCCCGTCGATCAGCAGGATCGCCCGGCCGGACGCGAAGAGCCGCTCGGCCCAGCCCACCGGCTGGGCCTCGGCCACCGGGCTGCGGTCCATGGCCAGGAACTCGGCGGGCAGCGGCTGCAGGTTGCGCAGCTGGAACATGCTGCGCAGCCGAAGCAGGAACGGCACCCGGTAGTTGAGCTCGGCGAGTTCGCCGACCAGGGTGCCGGAGACGGCGTTGACGGCCAGCCACTGCAGCAGGGTGGTCTTGCCGGAGCCGGCCTGGCCGCGCAGCAGCACCCGGCGGCGGTCCTTGAGCAGGCTCTCCACCCGGCCGCGGCGGCCGGTGCGGTCCACCAGCAGCTCGCCGGTGCCGTCGGTGCGCGGCCGGCGCTCCGTCACCGGCAGGGCCTGGAGGCTGAGGTAGGCGGTGCCGAGGTCCCAGCGCAGCGACTGCGGCAGGCCGAAGATCTTCAGCCGGCCGTGCTCCTTGCGGATGGTGCGGGCGTACTCCTCCTCGAACTCGGCGTCCTGGCGGTCCCGGGCGGAGATGCCGGTGACCCGGACCGGGCCGCGCAGCAGCCGGCCCAGCACCCGGGTGAACTCCGGGTCGTCCAGCAGCGGGGCGACCGGGACCAGGCCGAGCTGGGAGTGGTGCCAGACGCCGGGCGCGAGGTCGGCGGCGGCGAGGCCGAGCAGCAGGTTGTTGAAGACCACCGGGGCGCCGGACATGCCCGACCACGGGGATTCGGCGCCGGGCACCGGGCCGGGCGGCCGGTGCGCGGTGGAGAGCACGTGGCGCCCGGTGCCCAGGCCGCTGGCGGGGGACAGGGTGCCGACCAGCTGGTGGCTGCGGAGCACCCCGCCGTCCTCCCGGCCGGCCGCCGGGTAGCCGATCGCGTGGCAGAGCGGGACCGGCTCCAGCTCGTCGATCCGGCCCCAGCGCAGCTGCTCGAAGCCGGCCGCCAGCTCGGGCCGGACCAGATCGCCGGCGGCCTGCAGCAGCGCCGCGTCGGCGCCGGCGGAGCGCCAGACCGGGGTGCAGCGCAGCCAGCCGCGGCCGCCGGGGACGGCGGCCTCGACCACCGGGCCGGCCGCGGGCGGCCCCTGCGGCAGCAGGTGGTCGGCGGTCAGGATCAGCCGGCCGGTGAGCAGCACCCCGCTGCCCTGGCCGGCCGCCCGCACGGCCGCGATCCGCTGGGCGGTCAGGCTCAATGGACGCCCTCGCCGGGCTCCGGGGCGAAGCCGTCCCGGCTGCCCAGGTCGCCGTTGCCGACCAGCAGGTTCGCGCCGGTGGCGGTGTCGACCGGGGTGAGGCTGACCGTCACCCGGTGCGCCCGGGTGCGGGCCTGGCTCGCCTCGGCGCCGACCGACAGCACCCAGGCCCGCACCCCGCCGCCGCCCTGCCGCTCGCGCCGCAGTTCGACCGAGAACTCCAGCTCCACCGTGCCGACCTCGAACTGCAGCCGCTCGCCCGCCGCCCGCTCGGCGGCCTGCGCCAACTGGCGGCGGACCGCCTCGACGGCCTCGGCGAGTTCGACCTCCGGGTACTCCTCGCTCATCCTGACCCCCTGTCAGCTGGCCGGAATCCGGCGGTGCGACGGCCGAGAACCAGCGTTGACGATGACCTGGCAAGCCGTCAAGCAGGCACCCGCGCACGGTCGGTGGCGGGCGGACCGGCCAGCCGCTCGACCTCGCCCAGGAAGGCCAGGACCGAGTCGGCGACCTGCTCGGCGGTCCAGCCGAGCGCCGGGGCGAGCACGCTCAGCTCGGTCATCGCCAGCCCGGGCACCGGGCCGGGCCACCAGGTGCCGAAGAGGCCGTCGCCGGTGCGGCGGCAGTGCGCCAGGCCGGCCTCGGTGAGCAGGCCGGGCGGGTACGGCAGCCAGAGCTGGAACTGGTGGGTGTGCGGCGGGTCGGGGTGCACCCGGGCGCCGGGCAGGCCGGCGGTGGCGGCGCGCAGCCCCTCGGCGACCACCCGGGCGTGCGCCAGGTAGCCGGGCAGCCGGGGCAGCTCGCGGACCAGCGCGGCCCGGGCGGAGAGCGCGGCGGGCCACTGCTGGTAGAGCTGCCCGCCGTAGCGGTGCCGCCAGGCCCGGGCCTCGGCGATCAGCTCGGCCGGGCCGGCCAGCGCGGCGCCGCTGAGCGCGCCCAGCGCCTTGTAGAAGGAGACGTAGACCGAGTCGCCGAGGGCGGCCGGCTCGCGCGGCGGGCGGCCGTAGTGCGCGGCCGCCTCCCAGAGCCGGGCGCCGTCCAGGTGCACGGCGGCGCCGGCCGCCCGGGCCTCGGCGGTCAGCTCGACCAGCTCGGACCAGTCGGGCAGCACGAAGCCGGCCGCGCGCAGCGGCAGCTCGACCAGCAGCACGCCGTAGGGCTCGTCCAGGGCGCGCAGCTCGGCGGCGCTGGGCAGCCGGGGCGCGGTGGTCGGGAAGACGGCGTCCAGGCCGGTGAGCCGGCGGTAGGCGCGGCGCTCGTGGGTCTCCAGGTGGGAGAGCGGGTGGCCGGCCACCACCGGGCAGCGGCGCTGCCGGGCCCAGCAGCGCAGCGCGACCTGCTGGGCCATGGTGCCGGTCGGGAAGTAGGCGGCGGCGCGCTTGCCGAGCAGGTCGGCGACCTGGTGCTCCAGGGCGGCGACCACGCCGTCGCCGTAGAAGTCGGGGCGCTCGGCGGGGTCCACGCAGGCCCTGGCGTCGGCGCCGAGCTCGGCCAGCCGCTCGTGCAGGGTGACCGGCCGCGGACCGGAGAGGATCCGGTCGGCGGCCCGCCAGAGGGCGAAGCGGCGGTCGTCGGGGCCGTGGTACGGCTCCGGGGTGACGTTCGATTCTTCGGTCATCCCTTGATGGTCCGCCGGGCGGGCGGCGGCGGGAACGGTCGTGCGGTGGAGCTTTGGAGGTCACGGCGCGGTCTCGACCCGCCCCGGCTGCGGTGGTGATGGTCACAGCCGGTGAGCGAAGTACGAGGGGCGGTAGGAGGTCGGGGCGGACCCTCGGTCGGTACGACAACAGCAGTAATCCGCCAACGGCTTGAACTTGGCGCGCGGCTCGCACTACACGCCGTAGTAGTTGATCGGATTTCGCTACTTCCTCACCGACCGTTACACCTGACTGGACACCCGCCCAGCGCTGCCGACCAGCCGCTGGCCCGAGCCCGCAGCGAGGTCGAGCAGCGCATGCACCCACTGCTGAAGTCCCTGATCGACGGCCCTGATGGCCGCCACGCCCGCCCGCGCCAGTCCCGCGACCCCTACGCCGTCTTCCGCGGCCCGAACCGCCGGGCCGCCCTGACCGCGACCGCGGCGGGTGCCGTGCTGCTGGGCACCGTGCTGGCCGCGGTGCCGGGCAGCGCCGTGGCCCAGACCGTGCGGCCGACCACGCCGGGCGCCTCCGCCTTCACCGCCGGGCACGGCCACACCGCCGACGGCGTGCTGGTGCAGCTGACGGCGCCGACCGCGTACCGGGTGAAGGGCGGGGCGTACGCCTCGCAGAAGGCCGTCGCGGTGGCGGCCAACCTGGCGCCGGCGGACGCGCCCGGGCCCGCGCAGCCGCAGCCCGCTGCGGCCCCCGAGCCGCCCCAGCAGCCCCAGCAGCCCGCCGCGCCGGCCCAGCCGGCCGCCGCGGCACCCCCACCGGCCCCGGCCGGGCCGGTCTGGTCGGCCCCCGCCCCCGGCGCGCCGATCAGCAACCCCTACGGCAAGCCCGACCGCGGCTACGCGGCCGGCTACCACACCGGCGTGGACTTCGCGGTGAACTCCGGCACCCCGCTGCTCGCGGTCGGCGACGCCACCGTGGTCTCGGCGGGCTGGGACGGCGCCTACGGCAACGAGGTGGTGCTGCGGCTCTCCGACGGGAGGTTCGCCGAGTACGCCCACCTCTCCCACCTGGAGGTGCACGCCGGCCAGCGGGTCGGCGGCGGCCAGCGGATCGGCGCCTCCGGCACCACCGGCAACTCCACCGGCCCCCACCTGCACTTCGAGATCCGCTCGGCCAACCGCTACGGCGCGGTGATCGACCCGGTCGCCTACCTCGGCTCGCACGGGGTCACCGGGCTCTGAGGATCAGGCGCCGGCCTGCGCCGCCGGCCGGGGCTCGATCCGGTCGGCGATCTCCAGCGCCACGGTGAGCGAGGCCCGCATCGCCGCGGCCAGCTTGCTCTCCACCGCCTCCGGCACCTCCTCGCCGACCACGCCGACCGCGGCCTGGGGGTCGCCGATGTCCTGCTTGAGCAGGAAGAAGGCCGAGTTCACCGAGAAGAGCGCCATGGTGGCGCGCAGCCGGTCCTCGAACGGGGCGTCGGGGCCGTGCACCAGGTGGATCATCCGGACCATCCGGTTCTTGAACTCCAGCCCGGCGGCCGACTCGCGCAGCGCGGGCTGGTTCTCGTGGAAGAACCGCAGCAGCGGCGCCCGCTCGGCCATGCCGGCGGCGAACCGGCGGACCAGCTCGTCGCGCACCGCGGGGCTCCACTCCTGCTGCTCGCCCCAGACGATGGTCTCGTCGATCGGGGCGGCCATGGTCTGCACGATGCCCTGGACGATGTCGTCCTTGGTCTTGAAGTGGTAGTACAGGGCGGCCTTGGTGACCCCCAGCCGGTCCGCGATCTCGCGCAGCGAGGTCTTCTCGTACCCCTGCTCGGAGAAGAGCTCCAGCGCCACCGCGATGATCCGCGCGCGGGTGTCGCTGCGGGGGCTTTGGGTCGTACTCATGGCCTCTATGCCTGCCTAGCTCGCTCGGACTCGGGGGGCCCCGACAATCGGCTTGACTCCCGACTTACCCAGACCTTACCGTGCCATCGACTCATAAACTAGCCGGTCGGCAAGTAAGGCACTCACGACGGGGCCGGAAGCCACGGCCACCAGGCGCTCCGGGAGACGCACCATGGCACAGCAACAGGTCGACGCGACGGCGGAGACCCCGCCCGCGGCGCTCGGTCCGGACGGCCGTCCGGCGCGTTCGCCGCGCGAGATCAGGCTGGTGATGATCGGTCTGGTCATCACCATGCTGCTCGCGATGCTCGACAACCTGATCGTCGGTACCGCGATGCCGACCATCGTCGGCGACCTCGGCGGCGCCAACCACCTCTCCTGGGTGGTCACCTCGTACACCCTGGCGACGGCCGCGGCGACCCCGATCTGGGGCAAGCTCGGCGACCTGTACGGCCGCAAGAACACCTTCATCACCTCGATCGTGATCTTCCTGATCGGCTCGGCGCTCTCCGGCCTGGCCCAGACCATGAACGAGATGATCGCCTTCCGCGCCCTGCAGGGCCTGGGCGCCGGCGGTCTGATGGTCGGCGTGATGTCGATCATGGGCGCGCTGGTCTCCCCGCGCGAGCGCGGCAAGTACCAGGGCATGTTCGCGGCCGTGATGGCGCTGGCCACCGTCGGCGGCCCGCTGCTCGGCGGCTTCATCACCGACCACTTCAGCTGGCACTGGATCTTCTACATCAACCTGCCGCTGGGCATCGTCGCGCTGGCCGTGGTGACCGTCACCCTGCACCTGGAGAAGGTCAAGTCCACCGCGCGGATCGACTACGCGGGCGCCGCGCTGCTGACCGTCGGCATCACCTCGCTGGTGCTCATCACCACCTGGGGCGGCACCCAGTACGCCTGGGGCTCCAAGCACATCATCGGCCTGGCGGTGCTCTCCGCGGCCTCGCTGATCGGCTTCTGCTACGTCGAGCAGCGGGTCGCCGAGCCGATGCTGCCGCTGACCCTCTTCAAGAACCGCGACTTCACCTCGGTCTCGATCATCGGCTTCATCGTCGGTTTCGCGATGTTCGGCGCGGTCGCCTTCCTGCCGCAGTACCAGCAGATCGTGCAGGGCGCCTCGGCCACCAACTCCGGCCTGCTGCTGATGCCGATGATGTTCGGCATGCTGGTGGTCTCGCTGGTGGTCGGCCAGTACGTCACCAAGACCGGAAAGTACCGGATCTTCCCGATCATCGGCACCATCGTGATGGGCGGCGGCTCGCTGCTGCTCTCCACCATGGGCGTCGGCACCAGCCAGATCGTCTCCAGCGCCTACATGGTGGTGCTCGGCGCCGGCATGGGCTTCCTGATGCAGATCACCATGCTGGTCGCGCAGAACAGCGTCGAGCTCAAGGACATGGGCGTGGCCAGCTCCACCGCCACCCTGTTCCGCACCATCGGCGGTTCGTTCGGTGTGGCGCTGTTCGGCGCGATCTACACCAACCAGATGACCGACACCCTGAAGTCGCGGGGCATCCCGACCGGCGGCTCCAGCAACCAGCAGCTGACCCCGGCCTCGCTGCACACGATGCCGGCGCCGGTGCAGGACGCCATCCACCACGGCGTCACCAACGGCATCCACTCGGTCTTCCTCTGGGGCGCGGCGATCAGCCTGATCGCCATCGCCGCCTCCTTCCTGCTGCGCGGCGCCCCGCTGCGCGGCGCCAGCCAGCCGTCGGAGGACAGCGCCATGGCGGCCGCGGCGCACTGACGCCCGACCGCCCGCAGACCGGCGGGGCCCCACCCTGAGGGATCCAGGGGGGGGCCCCGCCCCCTTTCCGGCTTTCCGGCTCGGGCCGGCTACTGCGGCAGCCGGTACCAGCCGTCCGCCAGCGGCTCGACCAGGCCGTCGGCCACCAGGCCGTCCAGCGCCCGGGAGCGCTGGACCTCCTCCGGCCAGACCACGTCCAGGTGCCTGCGCTCCACCGGCCCGTGGCTGGCCCGCAGCACCGCGAGCAGCTTGCCGCGCACCTGCCGGTCGGTGCCCTCGTAGGTCTGGCCGCGCCGGGCCGGGCCCTGGTACGGCGGGCAGCCGGCCCGCTGCCAGGCACAGTGCGGGCGCAGCGGGCAGCCGCCGCACTCCGGCGAGCGGGCGGTGCAGACCAGCGCGCCCAGCTCCATCACGCCCACCGCCCAGCTCGCGGCGGTCTCCGGGTGGTCGGGCAGCAGCTCGGCGGCGGTGCGGCGCTCGGCGGCCGTGGTGGCGTTGGCCGGGTACTCGACGCCGGTCACGGCCCGGGCGAAGACCCGGCGCACGTTGGTGTCCAGCACCGCGTGCCGCTGCCGGAAGGCGAAGGAGGCCACGGCGGCGGCGGTGTACTCGCCGACCCCGGGCAGGGCCAGCAGCGCGGCGTGCTGCTCGGGCACCTCGCCGCCGTGCCGCTCGACGATCGCGGTGGCGGCCGCGTGCAGCCGCAGCGCCCGGCGCGGGTAGCCGAGCCTGCCCCACATCCGGACCGCCTCGCCCGGCGCGTCGGCGGCCAGCGCGGCCGGGGTGGGCCAGCGCTCCAGCCAGGCGGCCCAGGCCGGCAGCACCCGCTTCACCGGGGTCTGCTGGAGCATGAACTCACTGACCATCACGCCCCACGGACTGGCCCCCGGGGCCCGCCAGGGCAGGTCCCGGGCGTTCTCCCGGTACCAGTCGAGGACGATGGTGTGCAGCAGCGGGGCGGGGGCCTCGGCGGTGCTCGGCGCTGCGGTGCGGGGTGCGGAAGTGATCGGCATAGCGCCTTCGATCCTCGCACAGTCGCGGTGCGACACTCCCTCGGACGGCGGAAATACCGGATCATGTGAAAGATCGAGTCCCGAGACCGGTGTTGGTGCGCATGAGGGGTCCCCGGCTCTCGTAGAGTTTGCTCGTGCCCTCTCTGCGACAGCCCGTCGGTCCCCTGCCCGCCTCGATCTACTGGCGGCGTCGGCTTGTTGTGCTCGGCGCCGCCGCGGTGGCGGTGCTGCTGCTGGCCTGGCTGACGTTCGGTCAGGACGGCGGGAAGAAGAACGCCGCGCATCCCGCGCCGATCTCCGGCGCGCCCAGCGCGCCCGGCTCGATCACGCCGGGCGCCTCCCCGACCGGCCCGGCGATCTCCACCCGGCCCGGCGGGACCGGTGGCGGCGGAGCCTCGCCGACCGCCGGCGCGAGCGGCACGGCCGGCACGGGCACCGGCGGTACGGCGGGTACCGGCGGCACCGGCACGGGCGGGACGGCCGGCACCGGCGGCACCGGCACGGGCGGCACCGACGGCGGCGCCACGGGCGGGGCCACGGCCGGCCCGACGGCCGGCGGCACGGGCGGCACCGGGACCACCGGCGGCAGCGGCACCGACCCCGGCAGCGCCCCGCCGATCAACACCGCCGCCGTGCTCTCGCTGCCGATCTGCACCGCCTCCCAGCTGACCCTGGAGCTGGCCGGCACCCAGAACGCCTACGCGCCGAAGGAGAAGCCGACCTTCGAGCTGAAGATCCGCAACGCCTCGAGCAACCCGGCCGTCCTCTGCCGGGTGGACCTCAGCCAGGCCGCCTCCTCCATCACCGTCAACTCCGCGACCGGCGAGCGGATCTGGTCCTCCGCCGACTGCGTGACCGACAAGCAGGGCCGCTGGGTGCAGGTCTCCCCCGCCACCGCGCTGACCGAGACCTTCGTCTGGGACCGCACCCGCAGCAAGCCGCAGTGCGCCACGGTGACCGACACCTCCCCGGCCCCGGCGGGCAACTACCTGGTGCAGGCCGAGCTGGCCGGCCCGGCCGGCGGCCCGGTGCCGGCCCGCACCTCCACCCGGCTGGACGGCTGACAGCACGTCAGCGGAACGGCCCGGACCCTCGCTCGAGGGTCCGGGCCGTTCGTCGTACTGATGGCTGAGGAAGCGTTACCTCAGACGTACCGCTCCAGGATCGAGGACTCGGCCAGCCGGGACAGCCCCTCGCGGACCGAGCGGGCCCGGGTCTCGCCCACGCCCTCGACGGCCTGCAGGTCGTCGATGCTCGCCGCGAGCAGCTTCTGCAGCCCGCCGAAGTGCTCCACCAGGCGCTCCATCACGGTGTTGGGCAGCCGCGGGATCTTCGCCAGCAGCCGGTAGCCGCGCGGCGAGACGGCGGTGTCCAGCGACTCGGGCGAGCCGGAGTAGCCGATCGTCTTGGCCACCGTCTGCAGGTCGAGCAGCTCGGCGTGGGTCAGCGTCTCCAGGTCGGCCAGCACCTCGGCCACCGTGCGGCCGCGCTTGGCGGCCCGCTCCGGGAAGTAGTCCCGGGCGACCAGCTCGCGCTCCGGCTCCACCCCGGCGATCAGCTCGTCCAGCTGCAGCGAGAGCAGCCGGCCGTCGGTTCCCAGCTCCAGCACGTAGCCGGCGATCTCGGCCGCGATCAGCCGGACCATCTCCAGCCGCTGCGCCACCGCGGTGACGTCCCGGACGGTGACCAGGTCCTCGATCTCCAGCGCGGAGAGGGTGCCGGCCACCTCGTCCAGCCGGAGCTTGTAGCGCTCCAGGGTGGCCAGCGCCTGGTTGGCGCGGGAGAGCACGGTGGTGGAGTCCTCCAGCACCCGGCGGCTGCCGTTGACGTACATCGCGATCAGCCGCATCGAGTGCGAGACCGCGACCACCGGGAAGCCGGTCTGCCGGTTCACCCGTTCGGCCGTGCGGTGGCGGGTGCCGGTCTCGTCGGTGGGGATCGCCGCGTCCGGCATCAGGTGCACGCCGGCCCGGACGATCTTGGTGATGTCCTTGTCCAGCACCACCGCGCCGTCCAGCTTGCACAGCTCGCGCAGCCGGGTCGCGGTGAACTCGACGTCCAGCACGAAGCCGCCGGTGCAGAGCGACTCGACGGTCTTGTCGAAGCCGAGCACGACCAGCCCGCCGGTGTTGGCCCGCAGCACCCGCTCCAGCCCGTCCCGCAGCGGGGTGCCCGGGGCGATGGCCTGCAGCGAGGAGCGCAGCAGGGCCTCCTCGCGGGGGGACTTGTCTCCCCGGTCGCTCGCTGCCACGTGACTCCTCCGGCCCGGTTCCGGACCGCTCTCAGCCCCGGTCCCTCGTTCGCTTCTGTCCGATCTGGTACTGGACAGGGCAAAGTCTACGGTGCGGCCGCGCTGACGGTGCCTCGGTCAGACCAGTTCGTCCGAATCGACCGGTTCCCAGCCGTCCATCAGCTCGTCCGGATGGGCGGGCGGTGCGGGCACCTGGCGGGCACCGGCCGCCGGGCGCTGCTCCGTCCGGGGCCGCCCGGCGGAGCCCCGGCCGCGCCGGCCCGGGATGGCCCGCAGCGCCTCGCCGATGTCGGAGACCTCGACCACCTTCATGCCCGGCGGCACCTTGCCCGGGTCCGGCGGCACCAGCGCGTGGGTGAAGCCCAGCCGGTGCGCCTCGGCCAGCCGGCGCTGCACCCCCGTCACCCGCCGCACCTCGCCGGCCAGGCCGACCTCGCCGATCGCCACCAGGTTGCTGGGCAGCGGGGTGTCGGTGGAGGAGCTGGCCACGGCCAGCGCCACCGCCAGGTCGGCCGAGGGCTCGGTGAGCTTCACCCCGCCGACGGTGGCGGTGTAGATGTCCTGCTTGCCGAGCTTGATGCCGCCGTGCCGCTCGACCACGGCCAGGATCATCGCGATCCGCGGCGACTCCAGACCGGAGGTGGTGCGGCGCGGCGAGGGGATCTGCGAATCCACCATCAGCGCCTGCACCTCGGCCACCAGGGGGCGCTTGCCCTCCAGGGTGACGGTCAGGCAGGTGCCGGCCACCGGCTTGTCGCGGCGGGTCAGGAAGAGGCCGGAGGGGTCGGCCAGGCCCTCGATCCCCTCGTCGTGCAGCTCGAAGCAGCCGACCTCGTCGGTGGCGCCGTAGCGGTTCTTGACGCCGCGGATGATCCGCAGCCGGGCGTGCCGGTCGCCCTCGAAGCTCAGCACCACGTCGACCAGGTGCTCCAGCAGCCGGGGCCCGGCGATCTGGCCGTCCTTGGTGACGTGGCCGACCAGCAGGGTGGCCATGCCGCGGTCCTTGGAGGCCCGGATCAGCGCGCCCGCCACCTCGCGCACCTGGGCCGGGCCGCCGGGCGCGCCGTCCAGCTCGGCGGAGGCGACGGTCTGCACCGAGTCCAGGATCAGCAGGCCCGGGTTCACCTGGTCGATGTGGCCGAGCACGGCGCCCAGGTCCTGCTCGGCGGCCAGGTAGAGGTGGTCGGAGAGGGCGTTGATCCGGTCCGCGCGCAGCCGGACCTGGCCGGCCGACTCCTCGCCGGTGATGTAGAGCGTGCGGTGCTGGGAGGTGGCGGCCTTGGCGGCCACGTCCAGCAGCAGGGTGGACTTGCCGACGCCCGGCTCGCCCGCCAGCAGCACCACGGCGCCGGGCACCAGGCCGCCGCCGAGCACCCGGTCCAGCTCCGGCACCCCGGTGGAGCGGGCGGTGGCCACCTGGCCGTCGACCTGGCCGATCGGGCGGGCCGGGGAGCTGACCGGGCCGGCCGCGGTGGTGCGGATCGGCACCGCGCCGTACTCCTCCACCGTGCCCCAGGCGTTGCACTCCGGGCAGCGGCCCACCCATTTGGGCAGCTGGTTCCCGCACTCCGTGCAGCGGTAGGCCGGGCGGGGCTTGGCGGTGGTCTTCGAGGTGCGGGCTGCCATGCGGGCCACGGTAGCGGGTGGGGCCGACAACACGCGTACGGGTGGACTTCGTCGCCGGAACAGCGGTCCTGTTACCCGAAAGAAGTACAAAGGCACCGATTGGCGCGGGTCCGGGGCGCCGGACTCCCTACTGTTCCGGACGTGACCCCCGCGACCATGCGCACCGCCTACCAGCGACAGCTGGACGGCCTCTACACCTACTGCCTCTCGGTGCTCTGCGACCCGGTGGCGGCCGCGGCCGCCACCGGCGAGGTCCGGGAGCTGGCGGAGAGCGGCGGCGACCGGCTCACCGACCCGGCGCTGCGGCGCGCCTGGCTCTACTCGGCCGCCCGGTACGCCTGCGTGCGGCGGCTCGCCGGGGGCCGGGCGGACGGGCCGGTCGACGACCCGGCCCGGCAGCGCGGCGAACTGGCCGCGCTGGCCTGGCCGGAGGCGGCCGGGACCACCGCCGAGCAGCGCGAGGCGCTGGAGCTGACCCTCCGTCACCACCTGGACGAGGGCGAGCTGGCCGCCGTGCTGGGCCTGGGGCCCGGCGCGGCCGCCCGGCTGCTGGCCGGCGCCCGGGCCGAGCTGGCCACCACCCGGCAGGCGCTGCTGGTGCTCGGGGTCGGCAGCTGCCCCGAACTCGCCCGGCTCGGGGGGCCGGGCGCGGAGCACTGGCGCGGCTGGGTGCTGGGGCCGGCGCTGCGCCGGGAGCTGGTCCGGCACGTGGACGACTGCCCGACCTGCCGGGGGACGGCCGGGCGGGTGGCCGGCGCGGTGGGCCCGGACGCGGTGCCGCCGGCCGGACTGGCGCTGCTGCGGGCGCCGGCCTGGCTGCGGGATCCGGCCGGTGCGCGGCCGGCGGAGGAGCCGCCGGCGGCCGTCTTCGACGCCCGGGGGCTGCCCCGGCACCGGGCACCCGGGCTGCTGGAGCGGCACCGGGCGGGCGGGGACCTGCACGAGCGGCTGGTGGTGGCCCGGCAGCGGCTGGTCAGCACCGGGGTGCTGGCGGCGGTGCTGACGGCGCCGCTGGCCGCGTTCTGGGTCGCGCACCGGGACGGCACGCCGGTCGCGGGGGCCGCGGCGGTCTCCTCGGTGCGGGTCGCCTCACCGCCGCCGGGGGCGGACGACGAGCCGCCCGCCGCGGTGGCGCCGATCGCGCCGGCGGTGGGCGACGGCGGGCCGGAGGCCGCCGTGCCCGCTCCGGTGGTCGGCCGTCCGGGCGGCGGACCGGCGGTCGCGGGGGCCGTCCCGGTGCGCGGCCTGGCGGCCGCGCTGGTGGGGTCCGCGTCTGCAGAAACGTTGCTGCCCCCACTGCAGGGGCTCGCGGTGCCGGTGCCCGCCGCCGGCGCGGTGCCGCTCTCCAGCCCGCGACTCCAGCCGGCGCCGCTGCCCGCACCGGCCGCCGCGCTCGACGTGACCGCCGGCAGCTACGGCAACCGCACCGTGCTCACCCTCACCAACACCGGCGGCAGCCCCCTCGACTGGCACGCCGTGGTCGGCTGCGACTGGCTGCGGCTCAGCCGCGACTCGGGCTCCCTGGCGCCCGGTCAGCGGATCACCGTGATCGTCACCGTGGACGATCAGCACGCCCCCGACGCGGACTGGACCGCCTCGATCGCGCTGCCGCCGTCCAGCGCCGTGGTCACCCTCAGCGGCGGACCGAACCGGCGCGGGGTGCCCGCCCCCGGCCCGTCCGCCTCCGCCACCGACACCCCGCCGGCCGGCACCACGCCGAGCGCCAGCGCGAAGCCGAGCGGCAGCGCCAGCGCCACGCCCTCCGACGCCCCGAGCGCGGGCAGCAGCGCCAGCACCGCGCCCAGCAGCAGCGAGAGCCCCAGCGCCAGCCCCACGTCCGGTCCGTCCGCCCGCCCCTCGGCCAGCCCTTCGGTGAGCAGCAGCCCGTCCGCCACGCCCGCGCCGTCCGGCCCCAGCAGCTCCCCGGCCCCCTCGACCGCACCCGCCAGCGGCTCCAACACGCCCGACACCTCGCCCTCGTCATCCTCGTCGTCCTCGCGGTGAGCGGTCCCTGCACCGCTCCAAGAGATATGACTCTCCAGTGACAACCCGCGTTGCACGCGGATCCATGAGAACCGGATGACAATCCGGTCTCGGTCCTGGGTATGCGGTCCGGTGGAGCTGTACCCGGACTGACGAGGAGGCGGCGGTGGCGGACGGCGGCGCGATGCGGGAGACGGTGCGGGAGGCGTATGGGCCGGGGGACCTGGCCGGGGCGCCGATGTTCGGCGGCGGGTTCATCAACTTCGGCTACTGGCAGGCGATCGACCTGCGGGGGCCGGTCGGCGGGGCGGAGCGGGTGCGCAGCCAGCAGGACCTCTACCGGCACGTGCTGGACGCGGCCGGGCTGCCCGCGGCGGGGTCGGTGCTGGAGGTGGGGTGCGGGCTGGGGATGGGCTGCGCGCTGGTGCTGGGCGAGCACGGGGCCGCCGAGGTGACCGGCCTGGACATCCACCCCGAGCAGCTGCGCCGGGCCCGCGACACCCACGCCGGGCTGCTGGACCGCACCCCGCCGCGGCTGCGGTTCGTCCAGGGCGCCGCCGAGCGGATGCCGCTGCCGGACGCGGCCTTCGACACCGTGCTCAGCGTCGAGGCCGCCCAGCACTTCCCCGACCTGCCCGCCTTCGCCGCCGAGACCGCCCGGGTGCTGCGCCCCGGCGGCCGGGTCTCGCTGGCCGGCTTCTTCACGGTGGACGCCGACCCGGGCCGGCCCGCCGAACTGGCGGAGCTGCTGGAGACCTTCGCCAACGGCCTGGACATCGCCCGGCCGCTCTCGGCACTGACGGACGCGTTCGGGAACGTCGGCCTGACCGACGTCCGGGTCGAGTCGATCGGCGCGGAGGTCTGGCCCGGCTGGGACCAGTGGCTCGCCCAGTGGTGGGCGCCGGACACCTGGCCGCGCAACTTCCTGCATGCGTACCGGCGGGGGATCCTGGACTACTACACGGTGACGGCCACCCGGCCGCGCTGAGCCTTCGCCGGGGGTGCACCTTGTTCTCTCTGAGCGAACACCGCACGCCCCCGGCGAACGCCCCTGCCCCGCCGCGCCCCCTGCGGTCAGACTCAGGCGCATGCGAATCCTGATTCTGGGCGGCTCGGTCTTCCTCGGCCGGGCGTTCGCCGATGCCGCCGTGCGGCGCGGGCACTCGGTGACCACCTTCAACCGCGGGCGCTCGGGCACCGACCCGGCGGGCGTCGACGTGGTGCGCGGCGACCGCACGGTCGCCGCCGACCTGGCCGCCCTGGTCGCCGGCGGCGAGCGCTGGGACCTGGTGGTCGACACCAGCGGGCAGCAGCCGCACGACGTGCGGCAGTCCGCCGCCGCGCTGCGCGAGCACGCCGACCGCTACCTCTTCGTCTCCTCCGTGCACGCCTTCGCCGGCTGGCCGGACGCGCCCGTGGACGAGGCCTCGCCGCTGCACGAGTGCCCGGCCGACACGCCGGCCGGGCAGCCGTTCAGCACCGCGCTGAAGGCCGGCTGCGAGCGGGCGGTGCTGGAGCAGTTCGGCGCCGAGCGCTCGCTGCTGCTCAACTGCGGCCTGCTGGTCGGCCCGCACGAGAACGTCGGCCGGCTGCCCTGGTGGCTGGAGCGGATCGCGGCCGGCGGCCGGGTGCTCGCACCGGGGCGGCCGGACCTGCCGATCCAGCTGATCGACGCCCGGGACTTCGCCGAGTTCGGCCTCGGCCTGGGCGAGCGGGGCGAGCACGGCAGCTTCGTCACCACCGCGCTGCCCGGTTCCAGCACCTTCGGGGGGATGCTGGAGGCGTGCGTCGCGGCCACCGGGTCGACGGCCGAGCTGGTCTGGGTGCCGGATGCCGCGCTGACCGCCGCCGGCATCGAGATCTGGAGCGAACTGCCGCTCTGGGCACCCGAGTTCGGTGAGGACGGCAAGCCCAGCGGGATCTGGCGGGCGGACAGCGCCAAGGCGGTCGCCGCCGGCCTGGCCTGCCGTCCGATCGAGCGGACCGCCGCGGACACCTGGGCCTGGATCCTCGAACGCGGCCCGCGCGACCGCCCGTACACCCAGGGCGGCGAGCCGATCGGCATCGACCTGGAGAAGGAGCGCCGCCTGCTCGCCGCGCAGGGCTGAGCACGCCGACGGTGCGCCGGCCCGGGCAGGGCCGGCGCACCGTCAACTTGCCTGGGCCGCTAGGTCCGTGGCGGTGGCAGTCGTTGCAGGAAGACGTCGAAGGCCGTCGGTTTCACCGCCGTCACGCCGGTGAACGGGAAGTTCATCTCCTTGATCACCAGCAGCGAGACCACCACCAGCGCCCCCAGCGAGAGCACCATCAAGGTGTGCGCCAAGGTGTTGGAGAGGCCGAAGAGGAAGGTGAAGCCGACGGTCAGCACGCCGCCGACGATCAGCGCCACCCAGAGCAGCGCCGGCACCGAGTCGTCCACCTGGTTGAGGCGTTCGCGCCGCTCGGAGGCCAGCGCCTCCAGGTGGCTCACCGCGTGCTCGTAGAGCACCTGCTGCTGGGCGTCGGTCGGGTTGATGGAGAAGACGCTGGTGCGGATCTGGTAGACCAGCTGGGTGGCCTCGGGGCTGCTGTGGTGATGAGCCATCAGCGGCCACTCGGTGTCCTGCACCTGGCGGGCGTAGGCGAGGGTCTGCTGCTCCAGCTGCGGGCCGAGCGGGTCCGGGAGCTCACGGGAGATCCAGTAGATGCCGGCCAGCGCGTCGGCCTCCTGGAAGGTGGTCTTGCGGGCGGCGTCGTTGTTGGTCCAGACGGTGATCACGACGAAGCCCAGCAGCACGGCGTAGAGCACGCCGACGGCCGCGAAGATGAAGCCGGCCACGTCGTTGTGGCTCTCGCGGACGTGGTGCGGGATCCAGCGCTGCAGCAGTTTGAGGGAGACGGCCAGCAGGGCCAGCACGATGACGACGGTGCCGATGTCGGCGAGACTCATGAAGGTGGTGCCTTCTGGGTCAGGGCAGCACGGACCGCGGGGGCGGCCGCGGGCTGCGACTGGTGACGGGGTGGGCCGTGCGCGGCGCACCGGCGGGCGCCCGGGAAGCGGGGCGGCGGGCGGCGGTGCGCAGTGAAGGAGAAGCGGGGCGGGAGACGGTCAGCGGTTGCGGCGGGTGACCAGCTCGGCCAGCGCCAACAGGTCGTCGGTGTCCGCCGGGTCGGGCACGGCGGCGGAGAGGTGCTCGATGGCCGCGGCCATCCGCTCGCAGGAGGCGCCCTGCGCCCAGACGCGGCCGCCGGCCCGGTCCACCGCCTCGGCGGCCTGCCGGACCTCCTCGGGGGTGAGCGGCCGGTCGAGGGCGTAGATCCGGGCGAGTTCGGCGCCGGCCGGGGTGCCCGAGCCGAGCGCGGCCACCACGGGGAGGGACTTCTTGCGCACCAGCAGGTCGGCACCGGCGGGCTTGCCGGTGACCGCGGGGTCGCCCCAGATGCCGATCAGGTCGTCGATCAGCTGGAAGGCCAGGCCGATCTCCCGCCCGAAGGCGTCCATCGCGGCGGCGGCCCGCTCGTCGGCCCCGCCGTAGAGCGCGCCGATCGCGCAGGCGGCGCCGAGCAGCGCACCGGTCTTGGCCTCGGCCATCGCCAAGCACTCCGCCAGCGAGACGGTGCTGCGCTGCTCGAAGGCACAGTCGGCCTGCTGGCCGGCGCAGAGCTCGACCACGCAGTCGGCCAGCCGCCGCATCGCGCTGCCGGCGGCCGGGTGGCCGTCCTCGGCGAGGGTGCGCAGGGCGAGCGAGTGCAGGGCGTCGCCCGCCAGGATCGCCTCGGTGGCGCCGAACACCCGCCAGGCGGTGGGACGGTGGCGACGGGTGTCGTCGCGGTCGATGACGTCGTCGTGCAGCAGGGTGAAGTTGTGCACCAGCTCGACGGCGGCCGCGGCGGAGACCGCGGCGCGGGCCGGCTCACCGCCGGTGCGCTGGGCGGGCAGTCGGCGGGTGGCGGCGCAGGCCTCGGCGGCGGCCAGCACCAGGGCGGGGCGGATCGCCTTGCCCGGGTCGGCGGTGGCGGGCGAGCCGTCGGCCTCGCGCCAGCCGAAGTGGTAGGCACCGACCCGGGCCATCGACTCGGGCATGCTGTCGACCGCGCGGCGCAGCGCGGGGTCGACCAGGGCGCGGGCCCGGGCCAGCAGCCCGGCGGCCTGCTGGTCGGCGGTCGCCTGGTCGGCGGGCTGCTGGCCGGCGGTGGTACCCGGCTGGTTCTCCGGGTTTCCTTGATTGTCCTGACTACCCCGGCTGAGCGTTTCGGTGCCCATGGGTTCCGGCCCCCCAGAATTCGTTCGCTGTTCGAATATCCCCCGCCGAGCCGCCCCCGGGGAATTCCCGGGAGCGGTCCGCCCATGCCTCAGCTCGTACCGCCCGAACCGCGCGATGGCGTGATTCAGTCCCGCGGGCGGGCGATTTCCACGTTCTCCAGCACGCCGATCGCGTCCGGCACCAGAATGGCCGCCGAATAGTAGGCGCTGACCAGATAGGAAATGACGGCCTTCTCGTTGATGCCCATGAAACGGACCGAGAGGCCGGGCTGGTACTCGTCCGGCAGGCCGGTCTGGTGCAGGCCGATCACGCCCTGCTTGTCCTCGCCGAGACGCATCGCCAGGATCGAGGTGGTGTGACCGTCCACGATCGGGATCTTGTTGCAGCTGAGCAGCGGGACGCCGCGCCAGGCTGGCACCGTCTGCCCCTCGACCTGGACCGGGGTCGGGTAGAGGCCGCGCGAGCTGCACTCCCGGCCGAAGGCGGCGATCGCCTTCGGGTGGGCCAGGAAGAACTTGGTGCCGCGGCGGCGGCTCAGCAGCTCGTCCATGTCGTCCGGGGTGGGGGCGCCGGCGTGGGTCTGGATCCGCTGCTCGTACTCGGCGTTCTGCAGCAGGCCGAACTCCGGGTTGTTGATCAGCTCGTGCTCCTGGCGCTCGCGCAGCGCCTCGATGGTGAGCTTGAGCTGCTGCTCGATCTGGTTCATCGGCTCGTTGTAGAGGTCGGCGACCCGGCTGTGCACCCGCAGCACCGTCTGCGCGACGCTCAGCTCGTACTCGCGGGGCGCGATCTCGTAGTCCACGAAGGTGCTGGGCAGCTCGTGCTCGCCCTCGTGGCCGGCCGCGAGCTCGATCTCGGCCTCGCCGTGCCTGGTCTGCGGCTGCTGCGAGTCGGCGATGAACTGCAGGATCTGCTCGCGCAGCGACTCCGAGCGGTCCACCAGCTCCTGGAAGGCGGGCCAGGGCAGCGACATCGCGGTGCCGGCGGTGACGGCGGTGACGCTGTAGGGCCAGTTGCCGTCGGCGACGGTCAGCGCCTCGTCGCCGATGTGGTCGCCGTCGGCCAGCACGCCGACCACGGCGCTCTGGCCGTACTTGCCCGGGGCGACCTTGTTCACCTTGCCGTGGGCGATCAGGAAGACCTCGTTGATCGCCTGGCCGGCCTCCACCAGCACCTCGCCGGCCCGGAAGTCGCGCTGCACGAAGCGGCTGGCCAGCTCGTTGAGCAGGGCCTCGTCCTCGACACCGCGCAGCACCGGGACCTCGGTCAGCGAAGGCGCCCAGACCTTCACCTGGGCGCCGGTCTTGACGAAGCTGACCCGGCCTCGGCCGACGGCGTAGCTGAGCCGGCGGTTGACCCGGTAGGTGCCACCGCTGACCTGCACCCAGGGCAGCATCCGGAGCAGCCAGCGCGAGCTGATGCCCTGCATCTGCGGTTCGGACTTGGTGGTGGTGGCAAGATTCCGGGCGGCAGCGGTACCAAGACTCTGCTGTTGGCCGGCGGCCGGCTCGGAACCGGGCGCCGGAATACCGGTGGCGATCTCTGTAGTCATGACAGGGCCCTCCCCCACGCGAAGATACGGACTGCTGGATTCCAGCGTGCCGCTCGGCACTCGCGCGGCGCAATCACTCGTACGGGTGATTGACCCCGTGGGGCAATTAGTACGATTAGCTATTCTGCTCGATTTTTGTTCGGGCTATTTCCATGCAGAATCGATCCCGCCCCGCCGCTGTCCGGAGCAGTTCTCACATCCGAATCCGTGCACATCCGACCCGATCGCCCCTCCGCGGCGGCGGTGGCGAGGACACGCGGAACCACCGGTTCGGAGCAACCCCGGCGGTGCGCCGCCCGGGGTGCCGTCAGCCCGGCCCCGCCCAGTCCAGCGTCGGCTCCAGCCGGCCCTCCAGGGTCAGCAGCCAGCGCTTGGTGTCCAGCCCCACCCGGCCGTTGCCGAAGCCGCCGAGGCCGTCCGCCGCCACCACCCGGTGGCAGGGCACCAGCACCGGCAGCGGGTTGGCGCCCATCATCTGGCCGACCGTCCGGGCCGCCAGCCCCGGCGCCTCGCCGGCCGGGAAGACGCCGCAGCGCCGGGCCAGCTCACCGTAGGTCACGGTCTCGCCGAACGGCACCGTGCCGAGCAGCGTCTCCAGCACCGCGCGGTGCGGCCCGGTGGCCAGCCGCCAGTCCAGCGGCAGGCCCAACTGCCGGACCCGGCCGTCGAAGTAGGCCGCGAAGGCGTCGCGGACGCGGGCGCCGCGCCGGTCCTCCGGGGCCCGCGGCCGGTCCGCCGGCAGGCTCTGCGCGATGAACTGCACGGCCGCCACCCCGGCTCCGGTCACCCCGACCGCGAGCGGGCCGCTGGGCAGCGGGCTGTCCACCGACAGCCACTCGATCCGGTCGGCGGCCTGCGGCGCGCTCATCGCCCGCCCGCCAGGTCCGCCGGCTGCGCTCGGCCGCTCGCCGCCCAACTCGCCAGGAGCGCCAGCCGCTGGTCGCTCGCACTGCCCGGCTCGACCGTGTAGGTCACCAGCAACTGGTCGCGGTCGCCGGGAAGTTGCAGCGTCTCGTAGGCGAACTCCAGCTCGCCGGCCACCGGGTGGTCGAGCCGCTTGCTCCCCCAGGTCTTGTCGTGCACCTCCTGGGCGGCCCAGAGCTTGGCGAACTCCGGTCTCAGCTGCGAGAGTTCCGCGACCATCCGGCTGAGCACCGGGTCGTTCGGGTGCCGTCCCGCGTCCAGCCGCAGGTAGCCCACGGTCTCCTCGGCGACATGCGCCCAGTCCGGGTAGAGCTCCCGGGCGGCCGGGTCGGTGAAGGTCTGCCAGGCCGCGTTGCACCGCCCCGGCGCCATCGCGGAGAAGCCGCCGACCGCGTCGCCCAGCGCGTTCCACGCCAGCACGTCCATCCGTCGGCCGAGCACGAAGGCGGGCACGTCCGCCATCCGGTCCAGCAGCCGCCGCAGCCCCGGGCGCACGGTCTGGACGGCACCGCCGCCGGCGCCGAGCGCCGCCGGGCCGTCCGGGCGCGGCGGGTGGGCCAGCAGGCGCAGGTGGTCGTGCTCCACCGGGTCCAGCCGGAGCACCCGGGCGACCGCGTCCAGCACCGCCGCCGAGACGTGCTGCCCGCGCCCCTGCTCCAGCCGCACGTAGTAGTCCACGCTGACCCCGGCGAGCTGCGCGACCTCCTCGCGGCGCAGCCCCGGCACCCGGCGCCGTCCGTAGGCGGGCAGGCCCACCTCGGCGGGCTGGATCCGGGCCCGGCGCGAACGGAGGAACTCCCCCAGTGTGTTCTCCATGCCCACCAGCCTAGGCCGCCGCCCCGGCACGCGTTCCTGGTACTGGCAGACCCAGGAAAACCGCCACCCTGGGTGGCCCCCGCCGACCGGCGCATGATCGGTCACGTCGAACGAAGGACCCGATCCCGATCCTCAGGAGCTCGAAATGACCTACTCCCTCACCGGCCGCACCGCAGTCGTCACCGGCGCCGCCTCCGGCATGGGCGAGGCGACCGCGCGGCTGCTGGCGGCCGGCGGCGCCCGGGTGGCGCTGCTGGCCCGCCGGGCGGACCGGCTGACCGAACTGGCCGCGAAGATCACCGCCGACGGCGGGCAGGCGCTGGCCGTCCCGGTCGACATCACCGACCAGGAGGCCGTGGACCGGGCCGCCGAGGCCGTGCACCGGGCCTTCGGCCGGGTGGACCTGGTGGTCAACGCGGCCGGCGTGATGCTCCCCAACCCGCTCGCCGACGGCCGCCTGGACGAGTGGACCACGATGGTGGACACCAACCTGACCGGCGCGCTGCGGGTGGTGCGCGCCTTCCGGGACGACCTGGTGGCGGCCGCCGCCGAGGGCGCGGCCGCCGACCTGGTCAACGTCTCCTCGATCGGCGCCCACGTCCCCTTCCCCAACTACGCGGTCTACGGCGCCACCAAGGCGGCGCTGACCCAGCTCTCGACCGCGCTGCGCACCGAACTGGGCCCGCTGGACGTGCGGGTGACCAATGTGGAGCCCGGCCTGACCGACACCGAGCTGGGCGGCCACATCGACAACGCCGAGCTCTCCGCCCAGTTGGACGGCATGTTCGCCGTGATCCCGCCGCTCGCCGCCGGGGACATCGCCGACCTGATCGCCTGGACGGTCAGCCGGCGCCCCGGGGTGAACCTCTGCCAGGCGATCGTGCTGCCGACCCGTCAGGCCTGACGGTCGAGCACGGGATGGTCCAGCAGCTCCACCGACTCCCCGGCCGGGCCGTGCAGTTCGAGGATCACCAACTCGTTGCGCCCGGCCCGGAGCAGCGGCCCGGGGAGGTAGAGGGTCTGCTGCGGGCCGATGTCCCAGTACCGGCCGAGCAGGAAGCCGTTGATCCAGCAGACACCCTTGCCGTGGCCGGCGGTGTGCACGAAGGTGTCGGCCGGCTCGGCCACCTCGAACTCGGCGCGGCGCAGGACGGGGTGGCCGTCCCCCGCCGCCGCCGGCTCGGCCGGCTCCGGTGCCTCCTCCAGCGGCAGCGAGACCATCTCCCAGCCACCCAGCAGCAGTTGCTGCCCGAGCCGGACCCCGCCGCTGATCCCCTTCCGCTCCGCCAGTGCGGGCCCGTAGTTGACCCGCCCCAGGTTCTCCACCAGCAGCTCCAGCCGGGCGCCGCCGGCCGGCACGGCGAACTCCACCGGCCCGTCGCCGCTGCGCCCGGTGCGGTCCAGCACACCGACCGGGCGCCCGTCCAGGAAGACCTGGGCGCGGTCGCCGAGCCCGTCCACCCGCAACTCGGCCGCCTCGCGCGGCCCGGAGACCTCGGTGCGGTAGAGCACCAGGCCGTACGCCTGCCCCAGCTGCTCCATCGCGAGCGGGTACGGCGAGCGGACCGGCTCGCCGTACAGCGCGGCGAGCGGCACCGGTTCGGAGAGCCGCAGGGTGCGCGGGGCCAGCCGCCGCGGCTCCTCGCGCGGCGGCGGCTCCGGCAGTTCGGTGTACTTGCCCAGCACCTCGCGGAAGGCCCAGTACTTGGCGGTGGGCCGGCCGTCCTCGCTGATCGCGGCGTCGTAGTCGTAGCTGGTGACAGTCGGCTCCAGCCGCCCGTCGGTGAGGTTGGCGCCGTTCAGCCAGCCGAAGTTGGTGCCGCCGTGCGCCATGTAGAGGTTCACCGAGGCCCCGGCGGCCAGGATCTCCTCCAGCGCCCGGGCGGCGTCGGCGGCGTCCCTGGTGTGGTGCGGCTCGCCCCACTGGTCGAACCAGCCGTACCAGTACTCCATGCAGACCGGCGCCGCGGCCGGGTCGTGCGCCCGCAGCACCTCGAAGTGTCCGGCGGCCCGGTCGCCGAAGTTGACCGTCGGCAGGATGCCCGGCAGCGTGCCGCCCTGCAGTTGGGCCCGGTCCGGCCCGTCGGAGGTGAACAGCAGGCAGCCCGCCCCGCGTCGGCGCAGCCCGTCCGCGAGGTGGCGCAGGTAGGCGGCGTCGGTGCCGTACGAGCCGTACTCGTTCTCGACCTGCAGCGCCAGCACCGGGCCGCCGTTCTCGGCCAGCATCGGCAGCAGTTCGGGCAGCAGCCGGTCGAACCAGCGGTCCACGGCGGCCAGGTAGCCCGGGTGCGAGCAGCGCAGCCGCATCCCCGGATCGGCGAGCAGCCAGGCGGGCAGGCCGCCGGCCTCCCACTCCGCGCAGATGTACGGCCCGGGCCGCACCAGCGCCTTCAGCCCGTGCCGCTCGGCGGCGCGCAGGAACCTGCGCAGGTCGAGCCGCCCGCCGAAGTCGTAGGCGCCGTGGCGCGGTTCGTGCAGGTTCCACGGCACGTACGTCTCGACGGTGTTGAGCCCCATCGCCCGCAGCAGGGAGAGGCGGTGGTCCCACTGCTCGGGCACCACGCGGAAGTAGTGCATCGCTCCGGAGAGGATGCGGAACGGTTCGCCGTCGAGGGCGAACCCGTGCTGGTCGTAGGTCAAGCTGGACATCGGCAGTGCTCCTCCGGCTCGGCTGCCTTCCATCCTGCCCCGCCGGCCGCCCTCAACCGTTGCGGGCCGCACCCTCCGGCCAGACGACCGTCACCGGAATCCCCCGGCTCCGCGCCACCGCCACCGCGTCCGCGGTCCCGCCGCCGCCGTTGCCGGACTGCCCGTCCCAGACCGCGACCAGCCGGTCGGCGCGCCGCAGCATCTCCTCGTTCGCGGCCTCGTACGCCTCGCGCCGGGCCGCGGCGAACGGCATCACCAGCACCTCGGCGGCGGCCTGCCGCAGCCGGTCGAACTCGGCCGCGTAGCCCGGCCGCACCTTGGCGTCCCGGTAGTCGGCGGAGGGGATGACCACGACGAGCCTCCCGCCGAGCGCCAGCACCACATCCGCGAAGAGCGCGTCCGCGCCCTCCGCGATGCACGACACCCCGGTGAGCAGCCCGCTCGGGTAGACGGAGAGCATGCCGACCAGCGCGGCCCGGACGAGCGGGAGGCTGTCGCCGGTCAGGTCCATGTGCCCGGTGACGGCGATGACGGTCACGACACCGTCCCCGCCGCCCGCACCTGGACGATCCCGTACTTCCCGGTGGTCCGCCACGCCTCGCCGGTCGCGTCCAGCCCGGCGAGCGCTGCCGGGTCCAGGCCGACGATGACGTCCGACTTCAGCGTGCGGAGCGCGGCCACCGGGGTCGGGAAGTACCCGACGCACTCGGCGAACGGCGTGGTGGGCTCCCAGTACCGGTCCCCGACCAGGCGGCGGTAGTTCAGGTCGCCTTTGGTGACGGTCAGCGCGGCGCCCTCGAACTCGCTCCGCAGGTCGGCGGGCAGGTCGTGGAAGGGGAGGGGAGCGGCGAAGAAGGCATGGGTGCGGACGGCGAGCGTACCGTCGCCCATCGCCTGCCGCAGCCGCCGGCCGATCGGCCCGGCCTGCTCCAGCCGCGCCACGGTCGCGAGGACGTCCGTGGCCGTCGCGTCCGAGACGTAGTACGGGTACGGCTTGACGTACAGCACCACCTCGGCGGCCCGCCCGCTCGTGAGCAGGTGGTCGATCAGCACCAGGTCGGGCAGCAGCTCCCGTCCGGCGTTGTCCGCGACGAAGCAGATCCTCCCCTGCACGGCGTCCCACAGCGCCGCGCTCTCGTCGACGATCACCGCCGAGTCCCGGGCCTCGCCGGCGCCGGCGATGATCTGGAAGCTGAGGTCCGCCCGGTTCCCCCAGAGCGCGGATGCGAGCAGCACCTCGCGCCGCTCCTCCCCGGGCAGCGCTGCCAACTCGGCGTCCACCGCCGCCCCGCCGAGCTCGGCGCTCTTGAACGGCGCGAACGGATCGACGCCCGGCCACTCCCCGAAGTACCCGGTCGCCTCCAGCAGACGCCGGTAGAAGTAGCTCTCCGCCCAGAGGAACGGCACCTCGCCCCACGGCCGCCCGAGGTACCCGTCCCCCCACGCCAGCCACTGCGCGGCGTCATGGGCGCTCGCGGGCAGCGGCTCCACCACGCCGCTGATGGTCTCGGCGAGCAGCCCCTCGACCGCGGCCCGCTGCCCCGGTCCGTAGGGCAGCGCGTCGAGCACCTGCCGGATGAGCTTCGGATGCCGCTCGTGGAACACCGACCGGGCGAAGGACCCGGGGGTACCAGTGAGGATCACGGGTGCGGTGGGCATGTGCAGACTCGTCCTCGTGAAGACCCGTCCGGTCAGCTGCCGGGCTGTCACCAGGCTACGGGGCCGGGGCGGTCGACGAGGACGCCACTCGGTCCGGCGGCACCGGTCACGGCGAGCCGCACGATCGGTTCGTCGGCGAGGGCCCGTCCGGCGGCCGGAAACCGGGACAGTCCCGGTCAATCCACCGCCCCCGGCGGCCGCTTCGCCCGGCCCCGTCACCACCCCTTCGAACCGGTGCCCGATACTCCCCGGGTGAGCACCGACACCGCCGACCGAGCCGCCACCCTCCGGGTCTCCCCGCTGGAGCTCTTCCTCGACCTGGTCTTCGTCTTCACCGTGACCCAGCTGACCGCCAGCCTGGTGCGCCACCAGACCGTCGGCGGGCTGCTGCGGGTGCTGGTGATGCTGGCCGTGATCTGGTGGATGTACGACGCCTTCACCTGGCTCACCAACGCGATGCCGCCCGCCACCCACGCCCGCCGCGGGCTGCTGCTGCTCACCATGGTGGCCTTCCTGGTGATCGCGCTGACCATCCCGCACGCCTTCGAGGGCGAGGGGGTGGCCTTCGGCTGGGCCTACCTGGCGGTGGTGGCGCTGCACACCGGGATGTTCGCCGCCCACGGCGTGGCCCCGCGCTCGGTGATCCGGATGGGCCTGCTGAACGGGGTGAACACCACCCTGGTGGTGGTCGGCGGCTACCTCGCCGGCTCCGCCCAACTGGCGCTCTGGGCGCTGGCCTACGTCCTGCAGTTCGTCAATCCGGGGCTGGTGGACCTGCACAACTTCCGGCTCCGGGCCGACCACCTGGTGGAGCGGCACGGGCTGGTGGTGATCATCGCCTTCGGCGAGTCGGTGATCGCGCTCGGGACCGGCGCGGTCAGCCTGGCGCCCGGCCCGCTGGCGGTGGCGCTGCTGGCGCTGGCGGTCTGCGTGGGGCTCTGGTGGGCGTACTTCGGGCATGACGACGACACCCGGGCCGAGCACTACGTGGCCTCGCTGGACAACGCCCGGCGCAACCGGCTGGCGGTCTTCGCCTACGACGTGGGCCACTACTGGCTGCTGCTCGGGGTGCTGCTCTTCACCGCCGGGATCCACGAGGCGCTGCAGCACCCGGGCAGCCGGCTGGCCTGGCCGGCGGCGGCCGCGACGGCGGGCGGAGTGGTGTTCTACCTGCTGGCGAACGCGGGGATCCGGCGCGCCCTGCGGCTCGGTCCGTCCACGGCCCGGGTGGCGGCGGCCGGGCCGGTGGCGGCCACGGTGCTGCTCGGCGGCCTGGTCGGCGGTCTGGCCCAGGTGGCCGTGATCGCCGCGCTGCTCGCCATGCTCTTCGGCGCGGAGGAGTGGCGGGGGGGGGGGGGGGCCCGGGCCCCCCCCCCCCCCCCCCCCCAAAACGGGCCCCCCCCCCCCCCCCCCCCCCCCCCACCCCCACCCCCCCCCCCACCCCCCCCCCCCCCCCCCCCCCCAAC